>CABRID010000005.1 GCA_902470895.1 uncultured Collinsella sp. | reverse complement strand
ACAAGGAGTATCGTCGGCAGCGTCAGATGTGTATAAGAGACAGGCGTTTAAGCGGGGAATGAGCGAGAATGACAGGCCATCCGCCGTAATGCTCGAAAGGTCCGCTTTGGCGAGCGCGGCAAGTGCGATGTAGCCGGGACGGGCCGTCACGCGCATCTGCTGGATGCCCTCGGCGACCAGTGCGCGGTTCTCGGGCGTAAGCGGCATCATGTCGGATACGGTGCCCAGCGCCGCGACCTCTATCAGCGAACGCCAATACGACGGCTTGCCCAGACGATCGCCCAGGACCTGCACCAGTTTGAGTGCCACGCCGGCACCGGCAAGCTCGCGCGAGGGGCCCTCGTCCTCGAGCTTGGGGTCGGTCAGGGGCACACCCTGCGGCACCTGGTCGGAGGGCTCGTGATGGTCCGTGACCACCAAATCGATCCCCAGGCTCTCCAGATAGGAAACCTCTTCCTTGGCGGCAATGCCGTTATCGACGGTCACGATCAGCTGGGGGCGAGCGAGCTCGTTAACGCGGTCGAGTGCCGCGCGCGAAAGACCGTAGCCCTCATCAAAGCGATGCGGAATAAACGGCGTGACATCGGCGCCAAACGTGCGCAGCGCCTCGGTCAACAGGCAGGTCGACGTAATACCGTCAACGTCAAAATCGCCAAAGACGGCGATGTGCTCGTGGTTGCGAATAGCACGCTCGACGCGGTCGGCAACGACCGACATACCCGGGATAATGAGTGGGTCGGCCCAGTCGCGATCGAGCGAAGGCGTCAAAAACAATTGGCCCTCTTTGATGGAGCCAATGCCGTGCGCGACCATAATGCGCGCCACCAGCCCGGGAATGCCCAGACCAGTCGAAAGCTCCTTTTCGAGCTCGGGGTTTTGCTGAGCGACCACCCAGCGATGCGTCGTCTTAAGCGATGACATAGGCACCCACCCCTGATAGGGGCAGGTCGCCGCGATACCTCTCACGGTTCATAGCGATGAGTCCTCTGTGTATGCCCGCTTCGGCAGGCAGATCTGTTGAACGGATTTATTATACCGTGCAGCGCGGACGCAAAACGCCGCGGAGCGTCGCGGTTTCGGCAAACGATGGCGGTAATGGCCTCGAAATAATCGAGCGTTTCAGCCGCACGTACGCATACGAGCGTCTAGCATATCCATACAAACGAGTTCGTGGATAAAGGGAGTCACGGGACATATGAAGCAATGGGCTGGACTGGGAAAGTTCCTCGCGGGGCATATGCAGATCATCGTTCCGATTTGCGTGGCGCTCGGCGTGCTCTTTCCTCAACAGATCGGCGTTCTCAAGCCCATCGTTCCCACCTTGTTTGCCTTTATGACGTTCCAAGGTGCGCTCAGCAACACCTTTCACCAGGTAGCCGAGGTGTTCCACCGTCCGCTGCACCTGATTCTGGCGCTGCTGGTCTCGGCAGTGCTTATTCCTATCGCGGCGTATGCCATAGGGTCACTCTTCTTTGGCTCCAACCCCAACCTTGTCTGCGGCATCGTGCTCGAGTACAGCGTGCCCGTGGCCGTCACCGCTTTTATGTGGATCAGCATGTTCGGCGGCAACGGCCCGCTCGCGCTCACCATCATCCTGACGTCCTCGGTTATCTCCCCTGTGACGATTCCGCTCACGCTCAAGCTCCTGTTGGGCGCCACCGTCTCGATCGATGTGCCGAGCATGATGCAAGACATGGCCTTTATGATCGCCATCCCCGCCGTGCTCGGCATCGTGATCAACGAGCTCACGCGTGGATGGGGACACGAGAAGCTCTCCCCCGCGCTCTCGCCCGCCTGCAAGTTCATGATGATGGGCGTTATCGCCTCCAACTCCACCGCCATGAGCGAGTACGTGCTGCACATGAACGCGGTGCGCCTGGAAGTCGCCCTCTTTATTTTGACCTTCGCCATCAGCGGCTTTGTCGTCGGTTTTCTGGTCGCCCGTGCGCTGCATCTGCCATATAGCGAGACGACTACCATGTGCTTTACCTGCGGCATGCGTAACATCTCTTCGGGCGCCGTCATCGCCACGCAATACTTTCCGGGCGAAGTTGTGTTTCCCGTCATGTGTGGAACGCTGTTTCAGCAGGTACTCGCCTCGCTTATCGGGCACTTCTTTGAGCGTCTGACCGGCGAGGAGCGCGCCGCCCAGCGCAAGCGCGTCGAGGCCGGCCGCGATGCAATGGCGCGCTAAACCGTCCGCAGTGTGCGGGCGCTCACTTTACGATGTGAGCGCCTCCAGATGTGCGCGGAGTCGCTCCGCATCGACATCGAGCGTGGTCTCAGCATTGACCTGAGCCAGCCGATAACCGACAAAGTAGGGTGAAACCACCCAACGTGGAAGCGCCTTGGCAATGGTCCGGCCGCCTATGTGATAGAAGAACAGGTTGTACGACTCTGCACGACCGCCATGGTGCTCGTGCAAGATATAGCGCAGAGCTACCTGGATTGCGTCGGCGAAGAGATCCGCCTCGGCTTGGTCTCTCGTGTCATCGCTGGCGGCGATTCCCTGCGGGGCTGAAACGTTGATCTCAAAGAACCCCATGATCGGTTCGGTTGAGATGTTGACCGCGATTCTCCCCTGTTGCCAGACATTGATGCCTTCGAAATTGGCAGAAGTCAGCGAAGTGTAGCCGTCTTCCTGCTCCAAACCCACAATCTGCATGTGCGGATGAACGAGACTACCGCCTGAGAGCGGACCCTTGTTCTTGTACATGAGAACGCTGCGATACTGCCGGGAGTCAATCATTCGCTGCCAGCAATCCAGAGCAAACCTCATCACATGGTGGAGTTCATCCGGCTCATAGGTCACCAAGTCGGCGTCGTGATTGGCCGACTCAATCAATACGGTCTGACGGGTGGCCCGCAAGGTCTTGAACTTATTCTCGAGCCAGATGCAGTCACCATCGCGCTGGATGATGTTGGTGAGCCCCTCCGTGTCGCAAAAGGGGCACGCGGTGCCAGGGCGACGATTATCGTCGGGCTTGCCGCTCGCCTGCTGAACGTCAAATACCAGCGCCACGGGTTATACCTCCAGCGGCACGATCCTGGTGCCATGGAGCTCGGAGACGCCTAGCGCCGCCGCGACCGCGTCGCGATTTGCCGTAGTGATGCCGCCGCCGGGAAGGATGGTCAAACGATCACCCGCATACTCGATTAAACGAGCCAGGTGATCGAAATTATCCTCGATCGACGTACCGGCAGCGCCGCCATGCGTGAGGATGCGCGTAACGCCGCAGTCGGCAAGTGTATCAATCGCATCGAGCTGAGCCTCGGGCGAGAGCTGGTCAAATGCCATGTGAAAGGTGATGTCGATGGGCTCACGCTTACATTCCTCGGTCGCGCAGCCCGCAGCCATCACGAGGGCGCCAAGCGTAAGTTCGTCGAGCGCCCATCCGCCAGCGCAGGGTTTGCAGCAGCCAAAGACCAAGCCGTCAACGCCCGCACTCACGGCAAGGCCCAAGTCCATCTCCATCATGCGCAGCTCGTCCTGGTTGTAGTGAAAGTCGCCGCCACGCGGACGGATCATGCACATCACCCGTGCATCGTGCTCGTGGGCATAGTTGGTCGTAGCGCTGATAACGCCGGCCGAGGGCGTGGTACCACCGACGGCAAGGTTATCGCACAGCTCGATGCGCTTTGCACCGGCATCGATAGCCGCCGGCACTCGCTCAAAGTTCTCGGCACAAAACTCGTACAGCATAGATAGACCCCCAAAGACAGCAGATGTTTTCCGACGGGCATTGTCACACATCCTCATGAAGTTGCGGTGGAATAGGGACTGTTTTTGCCTCTGGAGCCCCTATTCAGTCCCTATTTCACCGCAACTTAAAAGGGGCGCTGACTGGGTTAGTCAGCGCCCCTTTTTTGAATGGATTAACCACCCAGATATGCCTTGCGGACGTTGTCGTCGTGCAGGAGTTCTTGGCCGGTGCCGGTCATGGTGATCTTGCCGGTCTCGAGCACGTAGCCGCGTGTGGCGATGGAAAGAGCCATCTGTGCGTTTTGCTCGACCAGGAGCACCGTGGTTCCGGCCTTATGCAGATCCTCGACAATTTGGAAGATCTGCTCAATCAGAATCGGTGCCAAGCCCATAGAGGGCTCATCGAGCATGAGCAGCTTAGGGTTACTCATAAGGGCGCGGCCCATAACGAGCATCTGCTGCTCGCCGCCCGAAAGGGTGCCGGCGACCTGGCGACGACGCTCCTTCAGGCGCGGGAACTGTTCGTAGACGCGCTCGAGACCCGGAGCCACCGTTGATTTGGGCTGCGTATAGGCACCCATTTCCAGGTTCTCCTCGACCGTCATCTGCAAAAACGCGCGACGGCCCTCGGGCACCTGGGCCAGGCCCTTGCCCACCAGCTTGTCGGCAGGCGTATGGGTAATGTCCTCGCCCATAAACTTGATGGAGCCGGTCTTGGAACGCAGCAGGCCCGAGACGGTCTTAAGCGTCGTGGACTTGCCGGCGCCGTTGGCACCGATCAGAGCCACGATCTCGCCCTCGTTGACGTTAAAGGAGATGTCCTTGATGGCGTGGATAGCGCCGTACCAGACGTTGATGTTGTAGACGGAAAGCATCGGCTCTGCCATTTAGTTCTCCCCCTTATCCTGCTTGCCCAGATATGCCTCGATAACAGCGTCGTTGTTCTGGATCTCCTCGGCCGTGCCCTTGGCGATGACCTTACCAAAGTTGAGCACGCAGATGCCCTCGCAGATGTTCATAACGAGCGACATATCATGCTCGATAAGCATGATGGCGATACCAAAGGTGTCGCGAATCTTGACGATGTTCTCCATGAGCTCCGCGGTCTCGGACGGGTTCATGCCGGCGGCAGGCTCGTCGAGCAGCAGCAGTTTGGGGTTGGTGGCAAGCGCGCGAACGATCTCCAGACGACGCTGAGCGCCGTAAGGAAGCGAGCCGGCCTGTTCATTTGCCAGGTGCTCCATGTCAAAAATGGACAGCAGCTCCATGGCGCGCTCGTGGGCGGCCTTCTCGTGCTTCCAATACGTAGGCAGGCGCAGCACGCCCTCAAAACCGGAGTAGCGCTCCTGGTTGTGCAGGCCGACCTTGACGTTGTCCTCCACCGTCATGGTGTTGAACAGACGGATGTTCTGGAACGTACGGGCAATACCCATGCGGTTGACCTGGTAGACCGACTTGCCCGAAGTGTCCTCACCGTCGAGCAGGATGGTGCCGTGCGTAGGCTGGTACACCTTGGTGAGCAGGTTGAAGACCGTGGTCTTGCCAGCGCCGTTGGGGCCGATGAGACCGGCGATCTCGGTCTTGCCGATAGTCAGGCTAAAGTCGTCGACTGCCTTAAGACCACCGAACTCAATGCCCAGGTGGATGCACTCGAGCGCCGGGCGCTGACCCAGGTCGCGGTCGGGAACGATGGCGCCAGAAGGATACGGGACCATCTTGCCCTTGTTGAACTCAAACTTACTGGGCATCGGCTGCCACCTCCTTCTTGGAAGCAAGGCGGTCCTTAATGCGTGCGAAGAACGCCTTGAGCTGCGGGTTGTTGGTAAAGATCATGACCAGGATCAGCACGATGGCGTAGATGAGCATGCGATAGTCCGAGAACTGACGGAGCAGCTCGGGAAGCACCGTGAGCAACGCCGCGGCGATGACGGAGCCGCGCATATTGCCCAGACCACCCAGAACCACGAACACCAGGATGAGGATGGACGTGTTGAAGTCGAACTTGGTGGCGGAGAGCTGCGAGAAGTTACCGCCGAAGAGAGCTCCGGCAGCACCGGCGAGGGCAGCGGAAACCACGAAGGCGATCATGCGGTACTCGGTGACGGAGATGCCTACGGACTCGGCTGCAATCTTGTTATCGCGCACGGCCATAATGGCACGGCCGGTACGGCTGCGAACCAGGTTGAGTACAATCACGAGCGCGACCATAACCAAGATGGCGCCGGCGAGGAAGGTCGAGTACGTCGACACGCCCGAGGCGCCCTGGGCGCCCTTGATGATGGCGGTGCCGTCCTCGAGCAGGTGCAGGTCGTCGATCGTAGAGTTGCCCGTGATGTTAAAGATCACGTGCAGGCCGCGGGAGTCGACACCCACGATAAGGCAAGTGACAATCTCTTTGATGATCTCGCCAAAAGCCAGGGTCACGATGGCCAGATAGTCGCCGCTCAGGCGCAGGACCGGGATGCCAATCAAGAAGCCCAAGACGGCAGCGGCGATAGCGCCGACCACGATGCTGATGATCAGGCGCACCGGATCGGAGGGAACGGCGCTCTCGAGGGCGACCGCGGTGACGATGCCCGTATAGGCGCCGACGCTCATAAAGCCCGCGTGGCCCAGCGACAGGTCGCCCGCGATGCCGACGACGAGGTTGAGGGAGATGGCCATGACGATATAGGCCGTGATGGGAACCAGCTGACCGGCGATCATGCGCGGAATCATGTGGTTCGACTGCATAAAGAACACGACGGCGAAGGCCACGATGCACATGGCGTACGTGACAAAGTCGTGACGCGTCTGCTTGTCTTTAAGAAACTTCATAACGCTCACCTACACCTTCTCGGGGACGTACTTGCCCAAGAGGCCGGCAGGCTTGACGAGCAGGACGATGATCAGAACACCAAAGACGATGGAGTTGGCAAGGCTCGTGGAAATGTAAGCCTGTGCCATCGCCTCGATGATGCCGATAAGAATGCCACCGACAAAGGCGCCGGGGATGGAGCCGATGCCACCGAAGACGGCGGCGTCGAAGGCTTTGATGCCAGGCATGGCGCCCGTCGTGGGCTGCAGCACCGGCGAGTAGGAGCACAACAGCACGCCGGCGATGGCGGCAAGGGCAGAGCCGATGGCGAACGTCATCGAGATGGTACGGTTGACGTTGATGCCCATGAGCTGAGCGGCGGCCTTGTCCTCGGACACGGCGCGCATGGCTTTGCCCATCTTGGTCTTACCTGTAAAGAACATCAGGCCGGCCATGATAACCAGGCAGGCGACGATGGTGACGAGTGAGACGGCGCTTACGTTGAACTTGGCCAAGAACTCCGGCACCCGGAAGGTGACGAGCGAAGTGAAGTTCTTGGGCGTGGCGCCCCACAGAAGCTGCGCGGCGTTCTGCAGGAAGTAAGACACGCCGATAGCCGTGATTAGAACGGCCAGCGGACCCGCCTGACGCAGCGGCTTATAGGCCAGACCCTCAATGAGAACACCGAGAACCGTGCAGGCCACACAAGAGAGAACTACAGATGCCCAGCCCGGGAGGCCGAGATACGACGTGGCGCAGAACGAGACATAGGCACCGACCATGATGACGTCGCCGTGAGCGAAGTTGAGCATCTTGGCGATACCGTAGACCATGGTGTAGCCCAACGCGATGATGGCGTAGACGCTGCCCATGGACAGGCCGTTGACCAGGTATTGGATAAAGACCGTCATGTTCCACATCCCCCTTTCGAATAGGTTTCCAGTTAATGTATGAAACAGGGACGTTACATCGTCCCTAGATACCAAGCAAGCAGGGAAGGCCAAAACCTCCCCTGCTTGGGATCAAAACCGCTCTATGTAAGGCGGCCAATTAGGCCTGTACGTACTTGCCGTCGGTAATGACGTACGCCGTCGGGTCCTTCTGGACCTGGCCCTTGTCGTTCCAAGAGAGCTTGCCAGTCAGACCGTCAACGGTAATGTTGCGCATAGCCTCGGGAAGCTTCTCGGCAACCTCGGTCGGGTCGGCGTCGGCACCCAGGCCGGCTTCCTTGAGGGCCTCGACCACCGCATGCACGCCGTCGTAGGCGTCGGCGGCAAACTGGTCCGGAGTCTCGCCATACTTATCCTTGTAGGCGTTGACGAAGTCGGCATTCTTCTCGTCATCGGCGGAGAATGGGGTCATGAGCAGCAGACCCTCGGCCAGAGAGGTGTCGAAACCTTCCACGCCCAGGATACCGTCCATACCGTCGCAGCCCATCATCTTGACGTCGTAGCCCATGTCCTTGGCGTTCTTGAGCAGGACGGATGCGGGCGTGTAGTAGATCGGTGCAAAAATCATGGTGGCGCCGGCCTGCTTTGCCTTGGTCAGCTGGTTGGTAAAACTCGTAGCAGAGTCGTCCTTGAAGGTCTCCTCGTCGACAATCTCAAGCTTAGACTTAGCGGCCTGGGCCTTAAAAGAATCTGCGATGCCCGAAGAATAGGCGTCGCCGGAGTTATAGAACAGCACGAACTTCTCGTTCGCATACTTCTGCGCCAGGAACTTGGCAGCGTTGACACCCTGGTTGGGGTCGGTGAAGCAAACCTGGAAGACGCAATCCTTGCCCTTGGTAACGTCCTCGGAGGACGCGGACGGGGTGATCATGAACGTCTTGGGGTCGTTACCACACTCTGCGGCAACGGCAACCGACGCACCCGTGGTGGTCGGGCCGACGAGGGCCTGCATGCCCCAGTCGAGCAGGGTGTTGAAGGCGTTGACGGCCTTCTCGCCGTCAGCCTGGTCGTCCTCGGCCTTGCTGACAAGCGGCAGCTCCTTGGTCGAGAAATCCTTGCAGCCAAGCTCGACAGCCTGGGTAACGGACTTGCCGTAGGACGCGTTGGCGCCGGTCAGCGGGCCGATGGTGCCGATCTTAAACGAAGCGTCGCCCGAAGCGGAACCACTGTCGCCGCCGTTGGAGGAGCAGCCAGCTAGAATGGACATCGCCCCCAGACCTGCTGCGCTCGCGATAACGCTCCTGCGATTCATAACAGGGTTCAATGACTTACCGGTGAGGCTCGACATGCGGCTCTCCTCTCAAATCTCGTCGGGTTTCGGTTACCCGACAGGCCATCCTTCGCCGTGTTCGGCGTTCGCAAAATAGTAGACGCTTTAGTTAAGGAAAGTGGCGATTATTTCAACTTTTCTTTGGATTTGTTCATTTATCCATAATTCTGCGTATTTCTATTACTTTATGCAGTATTGCCACTTTATTATGTAAAAGTAATGTTTCCATTCTGTTACAGGCGTCCCTGCCCTGAATAAAACAGCCTCACCGGTCGTGCTTTATGCGCACTTAGGCGGCGATGTACTTGCCGTCCTGAATCACATAGGCCGTAGCGGGCTTCTCGACTTGGCCTTCGTCGTTCCACGTGAGCTCGCCCGTCAGGCCCTCGATCTTGATTTTACGCATGGCCTTGGCGAGGTCGCCGGCAATGTCGGCGCCGTCGGCCGTAATATCGATGTCTGCCTTATCGATAGCCTCGACAATCGCATGGACGCAGTCATAGGCATCGGCGGCAAACTGGTTGGGCGTCTCGTCGTAGGCGTCCTTATATGCCTTGACGAAGTCGGCGTTCTTCTCATCGTCGGCAGAGAACGGGGTCATGAGCAGCACACCCTCGGCAAGGGAGGTGTCGAAGCCCTCAACGGAGAGCAGGCCGTCCATGCCGTCGGTACCCATGAGGGTCATGTCGTATCCCATGTCCTTGGCATTCTTGAGCAAAACGGACGCCGGCGTGTAGTAGATCGGCGCAAAGATGAGCGTGGCGCCGGCCTCCTTGGCCTTGGTGAGCTGGTTGGTAAAGCTCGTGGAGGAGTCGTCCTTAAAGGTCTCGGTATCGACGATGTCGAGCTTGGATGCCTTGGCCTGCTCGGCAAAGGCATCGGCAACACCCGAGCTGTACGTATCGCCGGAGTTGTAGAACAGGGCGATCTTGGCGTCTGCATACTTCTCGGCCAAAAACTTGGCAGCACTCGCGCCCATGGTGGGGTCGGTAAAGCAAACCTGGAAAACCGTGGTCTTGTCCTTGGTGACGTCGAGGGACGAAGCAGAGGGCGTGACCATGAGCATATCGTCGGCGATCTCGCCCGAGACAGCGACGGCGGCACCAGTCGTGACGGGGCCGACGAGCGCCTGCATGCCCCAGTCGCACAGGGTATTGAAGGCGTTGATAGCCTTCTCGCCGTCGGCGACGTCATCCTCGGACTTAAGCGAGAGTTTGAGGTCCTTGGTCGAGAAATCCTTGGCGGCAAGCTTGGCACCCTTCTCGGCCGAAACGCCATAGGTTGCCGCGGCGCCGGTCAGAGGGCCGATGACACCGATCTTGAAGGTCTTGCCGTCATCGGCGGTGCCGCCGTCCGAGCCACCCGACGAGCAACCAGCGAGTGCGGCGGTGCTGCCGAGCGCCGCAGCGCCGGCGAGAAAGTTCCTACGGCTGAGCGTGCTGTTGATGTTGAACATGGTGTCCCCCTTTTTCGCTGGCCGCGGTGCGGCCGTCTTGCGGTACAGGGCAAACCTTATGGCGCAAACGTTGACAGTTTGTTACGGAAGTCCGTTTGTAGCGAGCGTGTTTCCAATGTTTCCGCAGCGTTTCGGGGGTGCCGTTTTGTGCGGCTCCTGTTGCCTGGCGAGCACGCGCCCCCGGTTCACGCTAGAATGCACTCAACCTTTAAGCGGTTTATCCATCCATAAGATGCACGAAGGAGTTATCTATGAGCGAACCCCTGCGCACCGTGAACGTCGGTCTGATCGGTCTGGGAACCGTCGGCGGCGGCGCGGCCCGTCTGATCAAGAGCCACCACGATGAGTACCTGGCCGCCTACGGCATCGACCTTAAGCTGACCCGCGCCTGCGCGCTTGTCTGGGAGCAGGCCGAAACAGCCGGTATTGAGCGCGAGGCCTTTACGAGTGACTGGCATGATGTCGTCACCGACCCAGCCGTCGATATCGTCGTCGAGCTCATCGGAGGCGAGCACCCCGCGACCGAGATCTTCACCACCGCCTTCGAGAACGGCAAGCACGTCGTCTCTGCCAACAAGGCCCTGCTGGGCCGTCATGTCGAGACGCTCGCCGAGAAGGCGCGTGAGTGCGGCGTGCAGATTAAGTGCGAGGCCAGCTGCGGTGGCGGCATCCCCATCGTCAGCACGCTCGAGCACGACCTGGTGGGCAACAAGATCCTGACCATCGCCGGCATCCTCAACGGCACTACCAACTATATCCTGTCGCGCATGGACGCCGAGGGCGCCGATTACGCTGACGTGCTCGCCGACGCCCAGGCCAAGGGCTATGCCGAGGCCGACCCGTCCGCAGACGTCGACGGCTTCGACGCCGCCAGCAAGACGGCCATCCTCGCCTCCATCGGCTTTGGCACCCGCGTTACCACCGACGATGTGTACCAGCAGGGTATCCGTACCATCGGCGCCGAGGACATCGCCCAGGCCCGCGAGCTCGGCTACACCATCAAGCTGCTGGGCATCGCACGCAACACCGACGCCGGCGTCGATGTCCGCGTGCATCCCACGCTGATTCCCGCCGACCATATGCTCGCCAAGGTCAACGGCGCCATGAACGCCGTCTACGTGGTGGGTGACGCCGTGGGCGAGACCATGTTCTACGGCGCGGGCGCAGGCTCCTTCCCCACTGCGAGCGCCGTCGTGGGCGATATCCTGTCGCTCTCCGAGCAGATCAGCCGCGGCGTGGCTCCGCTGCCCGAGATTGAGCCCTATGGTCACAACCTCGCCTTTAAGCCCATGGACGAGCTCCAGACCAAGTACTATGCGCGTCTGAAGGTCGCCGACCGCGTGGGCGCCCTGTCCGAGACGGTCGACATCTTTGCCAAGCACAACATCTCGATCTCGCTCATCAATCAGGTCGAAGATGGCAAGTCGGGCGTCAGCGATGCCTGCTCGGTCATCTTCCTGACGCACCGCGCACTCGAGAAGGACGTCCAGGCTGCCGCCGCCGAGCTTGCCAGTGTCGACTGCGTAGCCGAGGTCGCCAACGTCCTGCGTATCGAGGACGTCGAGGCCTGGACCGAAGGCGTCATGGCGAACTAGCCCAACGCTCGCCTAGCAATACGCGCCTTGAGGGCTCCCGTCCGATGTGGGACGGGAGCCCTTTTGTCACCTGCCCTAAGCACAACGGCAAAGCATATTTGCGCGAGCCGCTCATCGGTAACGCGGGCTACGTTCACCGATATGCAAACGCGGCCGATTCCGACTACCGCTACGCTGTGCTGCGAATGTCCGCCCGCGATGAGAGGAAGCACCATGTTGCTCGAGGGCAAGAAAGCAATCATCACCGGAGGCACACGCGGTATCGGCTATGCCATCGCCTGCCGTTTTATCGAGGAAGGCGCTGCCGTCACCGTCTTTGGCTCGCGCCAGGAGACTGCCGACACGGCCGTTGAGAAGCTGGCAGCCGCCTATCCCGACGCCAAGGTCTGGGGCCGCTCCTGCGACCTCACCTCGCTCGAAGCCGTGACCGAGGCCTTTACCCAGGCTGCCGCCGACATGGGCGGCTTGGACACGGTCGTCAACAATGCCGGCATCTCCCAGCGCTCGCCGCTCCTTAACTATACGGCCGAGGAGTTCGCAAAGGTCATGGACCTCAACGTCGTCGCCGTCTTTAACGGTCACCAAGCTGCCGCCAAGATCATGACCGAGGCCGGCCACGGCGGCACCATCACTACCACAAGCTCGATGGTCGCCAAGTACGGCCAGCCCTCCGGCGTCGGTTACCCCACGTCCAAGTTTGCCGTCAACGGCATGGTCCAGTCGCTCTCGCGCGAGCTCGCCCCCATGGGCATCCGCGTCAACGCCGTTGCCCCAGGCGTAACCAAGACCGATATGGTCGCCAACCTGCCCGAAGAGGTCATCAAGCCCATCATCGCCACTATTCCGCTCGGTCGCATGGGCGAGCCCGAGGACGTTGCCAACGCCTTTGTTTTCCTGGCGAGCGACATGTCCTCCTACGTCACGGGCGCCGTGCTCCCCGTCGACGGAGCCGCCCGCTCCTAAGGAGCCACAAGCTTTGGCTTCAAGTTTCAACATAGCTCAACCAAAAAGGCGCGCCGTCTGAATCAACTGCAGACAGCGCGCCTTCTCCTGTTATGAAAGGGAAACTATGTCCCAGTATTTCGGATCAGAACGGGGCACGGTTTCCCCCAGGACCTCCTTGCGGAAACTGCATCCCACTCTGAGCGCCCATTCCGGGACACAGCTTCCCAACGGCCCCCGTTTCGGAAACCACATCCCGTTCCGAGCCTTCAAAGCGGGACGCGGCTTCCCCGAGAGAGTATCGACTACTTACCGTCGTCGTCCTCGGCTTCTTCTCTTGCATAGAGCTCCAGCATGCGGCGGCGGTATTCGCGCACGGCGAGCTTGGCGCGCTCCAGGCGGCGGCGCTCACGCGGAGTCAGCTCGGACGGGTCGACCTCGTCTCCATAGGTCTTATCGGCAAGCAGGTGCGCCGCGTCCACGATGCGGGCATCGATGTGGCCGCTCGCCGCCTCGGCGGAAAGACGCTCGGCAATCGTATCGAGCGTAGGTAGGCCCTCGAATACGCGACCATGGCCATGCGAAGTCAGTAGCTCATGCTCGCGCGCGAGCAAGCTCGCTAGGTCGTGGTGGGCGCGCAAGATGTCGAGCGCATCGGATGGATGCTCGGCAACCTCTGCTACGGCGGCGACCGGTGCGGCATCCACCACGCGGTAGAAGAGCTGCGCGAGCAATGGCATCAAGAACACCGTGATGGCACCGGCGGCAACCATGACCGACGCGATGTCTTGCGACAGCGCGCCCGCGTTGACGGCAACGCTCGTCACGGCAACGATGATCGGCAGCGCCGTGGTGCAGTAGAGCGCCACGGTAATGCGGCCATACGCCGAAACGTCGCGCGTCGCGGGACAAATGCTCATAGAGACAAGGATCGGCACAGCGCGAATGATCAACAACGCCACGATAAAGCCCGCGAGCAAGCCCGGGCGCGACGCCACGGCCGTCAGGTCGATCTTTGCGCCCGACACGGTAAAGAACACCGGAATCAAAAAGCCGTAGGCCAGGCCGTCAAGCTTGGTCTCGAGCGTATGGTTGCCCTCGGGGATGATGTAGCGCAAGACAAAGCCGGCGGCAAAAGAACCCAACACGATGTCGAGATCAAAGACGGCCGAGAACGCCACGAGCGTGACCAGGATGAGCACCGTCAGGCGCACGAAGGTCTGCGACGTGGTATCGGCGCGCTCCTCAACAAATGCAAAGAAGCGGCTGCCGACGCGCTTGGAGCGGCTCGGGACCACGGCCAGCAACACGCAAACCACCGCAAACAAGCCAAGGATAACGAGCGTTTGGATGCCAGTGCGGGCAGACAACAGCACCGACATGGCGAGCACGGGACCGAGCTCGCCCCAAGTGCCATACGCGAGAATCGAGTCGCCCACGCGCGTGCCGGTGAGCGAGCGCTCACGCATGATGGGCACAAGCGTACCGAGCGCCGTCGAAGTGAGGGCAAGCGTCACGGCGATACCGTCGAAATGACTGACCGAGAACCACGGGGTAAAGCGCACGGCAAGCCAGGCGATACCAAACGTGACGACCCACGTCGCCAAGCCGTAGCGTCCCTCGACGCCCGTGATGCTCTTGGGGTCGATCTCAAAGCCGGCAAGCAGGAACAAAAAGGCCAGGCCGAGCTCGGACACAAGCGAGACCTCGGCATCTACATGGATGACGCCGAGCAAATGGGGTCCCAGTACCGCGCCGAGCACGAGCAAAAAGACCGTCTCGGGAACGGGTTTTCCGGGAATCGCCGAGGCGATAAAAGGACTCGCAAAGGCCACGAGTGCGATGATGGCGAGCGAAACGAATGCCATGTGATGCCTTTCTCTTGTTTGCGCTTCACTGTAGCACCCTCGCCGTCCTCAACGCGCCGCGAGCTGTCGTATCATAGTGAGGTTTACAAACATGTGGCTCAAGGCGACCGCAGGGCAGACCCCGCAAACCGACCGCTGCCGCATACCGTACCGTACGCCCAACCGATCAGGAAGGCAGGAACCAATGGTCTCTCGTATCTACGTGGAGAAGAAACCCGGGTTCGACGTCGAGGCTCAGCAGCTCAAGGGCGAGCTGACCGAAATTCTCGGCATCAAGGGCATCGAGGCCCTGAGGATTATCAACCGCTACGACGTCGAGGGCATCGACAAGGAGCTTTTCCGGTCCTGCGTGCCGACCGTCTTTAGCGAGCCCCAGGTCGATGTGACCTACGACGAGCTCCCCGCAAGCGATGGCGCCGTCTTTGCCGTCGAATTCCTGCCTGGCCAGTTTGACCAGCGCGCCGACTCCGCCAGCGAGTGCGTGCAGCTCATCAGCCAGGGCGAGCGCCCCGCCGTGCGCTCCGCCAAGGTCTATATGATCTCGGGCGCTCTGGACGAGGCCGCCATTGATGCCATCAAGCACTACGTGGTGAACCCCGTCGAGGCGCGCATCGCCTCGCTCGACCTGCCCGAGACGCTGTACATGGAGACCCCCGAGCCCCAGCCCGTCGAGGTGCTCGACGGTTTCCGCGAGCTCGACGAAGCCGGCCTTGCCGCCTTTATTTCCGAGCGCGGCCTTGCCATGGACGAGGCGGACATCGCCTTCTGCCAGCAGTACTTCCGCGATGAGGATCGCGACCCCACCATCACCGAGATCCGCGTGATCGACACCTACTGGTCCGATCACTGCCGCCACACCACCTTCGGCACCGTCCTGGACGACGTGACGATCGACGACGCCGTGGTGCAGCAGGCCTTCGACCGCTACATGGAGATGCGCCACGAACTCGGTCGCGACACCAAGCCCGTCTGCCTCATGGACATGGGCACCATCGGCGCCAAATACCTCAAGAAGACCGGCGTCATGACCGATGTCGACGAGTCCGAGGAGATCAACGCCTGCACCGTCAAGGTGAAGGTCGATGTCGATGGCGAGGATCAGGACTGGCTGTTCCTCTTTAAGAACGAGACCCACAACCACCCGACCGAGATCGAGCCCTTCGGCGGTGCCGCCACCTGCGTGGGCGGCGCCATCCGTGACCCGCTCTCGGGCCGCAGCTATGTGTACCAGGCCATGCGCGTCACCGGCGCCGGTGACCCCACCGTCCCGGTTTCCGAGACGCTCGAGGGCAAGCTGCCGCAGCGTAAGCTCGTGACCACTGCTGCCGCCGGCTACTCCAGCTACGGCAACCAGATCGGCCTTGCCACCGGTCAGGTCAACGAACTCTATCACCCCGGTTACGTGGCCAAGCGCATGGAGGTCGGTGCCGTCGTGGGCGCTACCCCGGCAAACCACGTGCGTCGCGAGTGCCCCGCCCCCACCGACAAGATCATCCTGCTGGGCGGCCGCACCGGCCGCGACGGCATCGGTGGCGCCACCGGCTCCTCCAAGACCCAGAACACCGAGTCCATCGAGACCTCGGGCGCCGAGGTCCAGAAGGGCAACGCCCCGGTCGAGCGCAAGCTGCAGCGTCTGTTCCGCCGCGGCGACGCCTGCCGTCTGATCAAGCGCTGCAACGACTTTGGCGCCGGCGGCGTCTCGGTCGCCGTGGGCGAGCTTGCCGACGGCCTGTATGTCGACCTTGATACCGTGACCAAGAAGTACGACGGCCTGGACGGCACCGAGCTCGCCATCTCTGAATCCCAGGAGCGCATGGCCTGCGCCGTCGCCGACGGTGACGTCGAGGAGTTCATGGGCTACGCCGCCGAGGAGAACCTGGAGGCGACCGTTATCGCCGAGGTTACCGCCGAGCCGCGCATGCGCATGGCCTGGAACGGCGTCGCCATCGTCGATCTGTCCCGCGAGTTCCTCAACTCCAACGGTGCGCCCAAGCACCAGGTCGCCCACGTCTGCGCCCGCAGTGTGTGGCAGCCCAGCTGGGCCGGTACCACGCTCGCCGAGCGCATGGCCTCGCTCGTCACCGACCTCAACGTCGCTTCTAACAAGGGCCTTTCCGAGCGCTTCGACTCCACCATCGGCGCCGCGACCGTGCTCATGCCCTTTGGCGGCAAGACGCAGCTCACCCCAAGCTCGGCCATGGTCGCCAAGTTCCCCGTGGACGGCGAGACCACCACGGCGAGCGCCATGGCATGGGGCTTCAACCCCTATCTGATGGAGGCCGACCAGTTTGCGGGCGCCTACCTGTCCGTGGTCGAGTCCATCGCCAAGCTCGTTGCCGCCGGCTTTGAGCACAAGCGCACCTACCTCTCCTTCCAGGAGTACTTCGAGCGCCTGCGCACCGAGGCCGAGCGCTGGGGCAAGCCCATGGCTGCCGTCCTGGGTGCCCTTATGGCCCAGGTCGATCTGGGTGCCGGCGCCATCGGCGGCAAGGACTCCATGAGCGGTTCGTTTGAGGACGAAGCCGGCGAGCTCAACGTTCCACCGACCCTGATCAGCTTCGCCGTCGCCGTGGGCAAGGCCGCCCGCGCCGTCTCGCCCGAGTTCAAGGGCCTCACGCACCGCGTCGTCCGCATCGCCCCCGCCACCTATGGCGAGGACTACCGCCCCGATGCTCAGCAGCTGCTCGCCGCGTTTGACGCCGTCGAGGCGCTCACTGCTACCGGCAACGCCCTGGCCATCTCCACGCCCGGCTACGGCTGCGGCGCCGAGAGCCTCTTTAAGATGTGCGTCGGTAACCAGATCGGTATCGAGCTTGCCGAGGATGTAGACGTGGAGAGCCTCTTCACCCCGCTCTACGGCAGCTTTATTGTCGAGCTCGCCGAGGATGCCGAGCTGCCCGAGGTCGCCGACGGCGTTGTCGTCGAGCCCCTGGGCACCACCGTCGAGGGCTATGTCATCGACACCGGTTCCGAAGTCATCGAGCTCTCCGAGCTCCAGGAGGCCTGGGAGAGCGGCATCGAGGGCGTCTTCACCTACCGCAGCGCCGGCGAGACCCCCGAGGTCGAGACCATCGACTTCCGCGCCAAGGATATCCACGTGTACGGCGGCGCCAAGATCGCCCGCCCGCGCGTGATCATCCCCGTGTTCCCCGGCAACAACTGCGAGTACGACAGCGCCCGCGCCTTCCGTGCCGCCGGTGCCGAGGCCGACACCTTCGTGATCAACAACCTCACGCCCGAGGCCGTCGCCGAGAGCACCCACGAGCTTGCCCGCCGCATCCGTGCAAGCCAGATCGTCATGATCCCCGGCGGCTTCTCGGGCGGCGACGAGCCCGACGGCTCCGCCAAGTTCATCACGGCGTTCTTCCGCGCTCCCGAGGTCACCGAGGCAGTCCGCGACCTGCTCCAGGCCCGCGACGGCCTGATGCTGGGCATCTGCAACGGCTTCCAGGCCCTGGTCAAGCTCGGCCTGGTGCCCTACGGCGACATCGTCGACGCCACGCCCGATGCGCCCACGCTGACGTTCAACACCATCGGTCGCCATCAGAGCCGCCTGGTGCGCACCCGCATCTCGTCCAACCTGTCCCCGTGGCTGTCGCAGTGCAGTCTGGACGACCCTTACACCGTCGCCATCAGCCACGGCGAGGGCCGCTTTGTCGCCAACGACGAGGTACTCGCCCAGCTGATTGCCAACGGCCAGGTCGCCACGCAGTACGTGGGCGAGGACGGCAAGCCGAGCCTGGACCTTTCCGTCAACCCCAACGGCTCCGCACTCGCCATCGAGGGCATCACGAGCCCCGACGGCCGCGTCCTGGGCAAGATGGGCCATGCCGAGCGTCGCGGCGACAACCTGTACCGCAACGTGCCCGAGCATGTCCCCGGCGACAAGTTCATGCCGATCTTTGAGAGCGGCGTAGCCTACTTCGCTTAATACGTTCCCATCGGGTACAATCCCCTCGGGTAACAACACCCGCCACCGGCACGCCCGGTGGCGGGTTCTTTTTTGCTTCGCGCGTATAGGAGAAGAACATCATGGAAAGCCGCAAGCCGTATCTCGCCACCCTGCCCGGACTCATCCTGGGCTGCCTCGTTTGCTGCGCGCTCTGGGGGTCGGCTTTCCCCTGCATCAAAATCGGCTACGGCCTCTTTGGCATCCCGGCGCACGACAGCGCCTCGCAGCTGCTCTTCGCCGGTCTGCGCTTCACCCTTGCCGGCATGCTGGTCATTGTTGGCATGAGCGCGGCCCAGCGCCGACTGCTCGTTCCGCAAGCGCGTGATATCAAGCCCATCTGCATCTTGTCGCTCTTCCAGACCATCGGCCAGTACTTCTTTTTCTACCTGGGACTCTCGCGTGCCAGTGCCATGTCGAGCTCCATCATCGAGGCCAGCGCCAACTTCCTAGCCATCCTCTTTGCCGCCCTGGCGTTTCGCACCGAAAAGCTCAATACGGCCAAGGTACTCGGCTGCGTACTGGGCTTTGCCGGTGTCGCGCTCGTCAACCTTTCGGGCGCGGACGGCACCTTTGGCTTTGCGCTCGACGGCGAGGGCTTTATCCTGGCCTCCACCGTCGCGGGTGCCCTTTCGACCTGCCTGATCGGCATCTTCTCGCGCGAGCACGACGGCGTCTTGCTTGCCGGGTGGCAGTTCTTGGTCGGCGGCCTGGTCCTCACCGCCATCGGCTTTTTGATGGGTGGCGCGCTGTCGCCCACGGCGATTGCCCCCGCCATCGCGCTCATCGTCTACATGGCACTCATTTCCGCCGTCGCGTACTCGCTATGGTCGCGTCTGCTTGCCGTCAACCCCGTCAGCCGTGTGTCGGTCTTTGGCTTTATGAATCCAGTCTTTGGCGTACTGTTGAGCGCTCTGCTGCTCGGCGAGGGCGCTGGCACGAGCCCTGTTACCGTACTTGTTGCCCTGCTGTTGGTCTGCGGCGGCATCATCATCGTCAACAGGCCCAAAAAGGTCTAACGAACTACCCCTATTTAGCAGAGGGGGTTCACATGCTTTAGCTTAATGGAGTACATTGGAGAGCCGAGGGCCGCCACGCCCGCCAGCGTGCGCCCTTTTTCTAGCGTATCTGGGCGCCGGCTTTCTTCTTCTCGCGCTTTACGCGGTAGAGCTCCGCGTCGGCAGCACGAAGCAAGTCTTGCCAGGTATCGACGCCATCACCGACCCGTGCGTAGCCGATGGACATCCGCAACAGATACGGAACCTCGGCGCGCGCGAGCTCATCGTTGATTGTCGCACACAGATGCATGATATCCTGTTCCGCCACTGCCTTTTGGAGCACCACGAACTCATCGCCACCATAACGTGCGATAAAGCCGCCAGACGCCGAGCAGACTTCTTTGAGCGCAGCGGATATGACCTGAAGAGCGTGGTCGCCCTCCACATGCCCATAGCGATCGTTAATCTGCTTAAAGCCGTCGGCGTCCATCATAAGCAGATATACATCTTCGGCCTGATCCACATTTGAGAAGAGCGACAGCATATAGGTCTCAAAACGGTTGCGATTGTTAAGTCCAGTCAACGGGTCGGTCGAGATGAGCTGCTCCTGGTAGATGATGTAGAGCAGCAACATGCTAATCATTATGCCGACACAAAGGCCGGGCACCGAGTATACGACCTGAAAGGTACCGCCCACCAGGGCCGGAATGGCGAAAAATGCCAAGGTTCGATAGATGGCCTTCGTCTGCAGGCTCTCGACCCTGCGAGATTGCACAAATGCATGCAGGGACGTATGTATAACGTAACAGTAGCTGACGATGGGCTGGATCATATAGGCAAAGCCGCGACGATACACGCCCTGCGAATCGATATAGAACAGGGCGTGCGTCCAGTAACTGGTAAACGCCAGCACGACCACCAGAGCCGTAGGCAACGCTACAAGCACCACCCTATAGCGCGAGGTCAAAAGGCGAGAACCCTGCACCGTCTCGGAATAGATAAACCAAATGAGACACGCGATAGCAAAGAGCGAAAACGAAACCGCGTTGGAAATCCAGTTGGCAGCAATGCCCAACGTGCCGTCCACACCGTCCGAAAGCGTCCAGATCATATCGAATAATATGTACGCGGCAGAGGTGTAGCCAAGCATGCTAAACAATAGCTGCTGGGTGCTCGAGAACAAGGAGCGACGACTTCGCACGGCAAGCCCGATAAGAACAATCATGCATAGCACGAATATCTCAATCTTAAGTGCCTTAACCACTAGCGCCATCCCTTCAATACCCAAGTGGTCAGAATCGCCCAATTCGAATCAGGGCAATAAACACCCCTTAACTCCGCAGGGGTAAAGGGGATAATAGCAGAGCGCCCGAACATCACTGCAAAACAGTTTCTGTTCGGGCGCCCATACGGCGCGAATTGCACACGCCGGCATCATTGATGGGTATCGATTGCTACTCGCCATCGATGTCAGTCGCGACGGCCTCCTCGATGGCCTCGACACCGACAGGCGACAGATCCTCCTTGCCTTGGCAGAACTTCTTGTCGACCCAGCCAGTCAGAATCGGAGCCATGATCGCCGTGATGATAACGGCGGTGGCGATCTGAGCGTACGCGGTGGGCGCAAGCTCGGCGTAACGCGGTGCGACCTCGGCGAGGGCAACCGGTGTGGTCATAGCCGTGCCGGCAATGGTGGAGCAAGCCACAGCGGCCTTGCCATTGCCGCCGCACAGACGCTCGAACGCAAAGGTGATGGGACCGACGACAAACAGCGTGACAAGGCCCAGCAAGATGCCGGAAATACCGCCGGTGATAAAGCTCGACAGGCTCATGGACGCACCGAGCTGAAATCCGATGACGGCAATCGCGGGATTGGCACCGGGAACCAGCAGGTTCTTGATAAACGGGAACAGGTTGCCCAGAACCATGCCGATAACGAGTGGCAAGATGGAGCCGACAATGGTGCCAATGGGAATGTTGGCGAGGCCGGAAACACCGAGGATGATCATAGTGACGGCGGGGCCGGCCGTAAAGAACAGGATACCGACGGCGCCCTGCTCAGACTCATCACCGAACTCGCCCATGATGCCCGTATAGAGCGCCATGTTGCAAAACGTGATGCCGCCGATGATAGACACGGAGCTCAGACCCAGGAAGTTGTCGTTAAAGCAATATGCCACGCCCAGGCCGAGAGCCGCTGCGACGACCAGCTTGGGAATCAGCACGACGATGCCGGTCTTGATAGCGCCCGGCGTGGACTTAAAGCTGATGCCGGCGCCCACAAACAGCAGGATCGCGGCGACGATGGTATTAGAGCCACCGCGGCAGGCAGCCGTAAAGAATCCGCCGATCTCAAAAACCTGCGGGCAGAAGGTGTTGAGCAAAAGACCGACGATCATCGGATAAATCATGATGTCGCCCGGGATGCGCGGGACCTTGAATTTCTTTTGCTCGTTGGTGGTTGCTTCCTGTGCCATGAAACCCCCATTTCCGCTGACGGGATACAAAAGCCCACGTCACGCTTTGCTACAGTAAAGTTTGACCATGGTACCAGAAGAAATAGACCAGCTCGGTGAAAAATTGGATTCGTTGGCCGGGATGCTAAACGTGTCCCGCTCTTATACGAGGCTCAAAACGATATAGAGCACGATGCCCGAAACACAGCACCACAACATCGACTTTGTCCTGATTGCCACCACCACGACGCCGGCAGCCGCAATCCAGGGAACCAAGGCAGGCCAGAGTCCCGCGTCGAACGCCCCGGGGCTCACCAAGTCGTTGGCGACCAGCGCGGCAAAGGCAGCGGGCGGGATATAACCCAGGGCCTCGGTAATGCGGGGCGACAGCGTTCTCCCGCGCAAGGCAAACGCCGGCGCGATGCGAAAGAACGCGATAGCAGCCCACGACGACAGCCACAGAACCAAGAACTCGTTAACGGGCATCGCGGGCACCTCTTCCGTCTAATACAGCATCGCACGCCAGCGCAATGGCAATGCCGACCACGACGCTTGCCGGCACGGCAATATTCGTGAGGCCCAAGAACTTGCATACGGCGACGGACACCGCGCCCGAAACCGCCGCGACAACGTTGCCGCGCGACAGCCGCTGCGAAAAGAGTAGACAGATAAAGAGCGACGTGCAGACAAAACTCGCAATAGCGGTGGGAACATCGACAACGGCACCGACGATGGCACCCATCGTGCACGAAGCGCCCCATGTCGCGATGAGGATCACGTTGAGCACGAAGGATTCGCGCGGGCCCCAATCCTCCCCCTCAACCAGCTTGGCAAGCGAGATGCCGTATGCCTCCTCGGTAAGCGTCGCGGCAACAGCCAGCGTCTGACGCTTCGAGGCACCCGTCAGATGCGGAGCGATCGATGCCGAGTAAAGCGCAAAGCGCGAGGAGATTGCGGCGACGCTCGCGACGATCGACGCCGCAGGCACACCTGCCAGCCACAGATTGCAGATCATAAACTGCCCGCTGCCCGTCACGAACGTGCTGCTCAGAGCAAAGACCATCCAGGGTTCCATTCCCGTCTGCCCCATGATCATTCCGCACGGCGCGCCTATTGCAACATAGGTAAGCATCACTGGCCAGACGGTTCTAACGATTTTGAGCACCATACGCTTCTCATCCTGATAAAGTCTCCGAGCCGCATGTAGCGACACGGCAGAATCATCATCCGACAGCAACCGAGTTCACCTACAATTGCCACCGGATCGAAAGACACAACTTTTTAGGAAGTCATTATGACAGCTATCGATCGAGACCGGGCGCGCGCGGCCTTCAAAAGCTACACCGATGCCTACGACGCCACCAACCCACGCATCGCGCTCAAAATCGAGCATACGTACCACGTGGCCGAGGCATGCGATGCCGTAGCGCGCGAGCAGGGCTGGTCGTCAGAAGATATTGACCTGGCATGGCTTTGCGGCCTGCTACACGATATGGGCCGCTTTGAGCAGCTGCGACGCTGGGACACCTTTAAGGACGCCGAGAGCATGGGCCATGCGGTGCTGGGCATCGAGGTCCTCTTTGGCGAGAATCCCGCCGATGCACCCGCCGTAACAAGCATCCGCGACTTTATCGATGACCCGGCAGAAGATGAGCTCATCCGAGCGAGCATTGCCTATCACAGCGATTTCCGTCTACCCGCGCAGCTCGACGTGCGCACGCGAAGCTTCTGCGATATCGTGCGCGATGGTGACAAGATCGACATTATGCGCACCATCGCCGACAGCACCGTCGACACCATCCTCAAGGTGGATGAGGACGCGTTTCTAGCCAGTCGCTTCTCGGCACCGACGCTTGCCGCCTTTGACGAGCACCGTTGCGTCGCACGCGATGAACGCGACGAGCCCGCAGACTACTTGGTGGGACTCATCTGCTTTATGTTTGAGCTCGTCTATCCAGCGAGCCGCGCGCTGGCGCGCGAACAGGGCGATATCAACCGCCTGCTCGACGCGCCCTTTGGCATTACGCGGCCCTTTACCGACCCCGCCACGCAGGCAACCTGGAGCCGCCTAAAGGACGAGATGCGCGACTGGCTGACGCGCGCCTAGCGCTCAAGCTGGGCCAGCAGCTCCTCGACGACCTCGACGGCGTCCCCAACAACCTTGTACTGGGCGGCACCAAAGATGGGGGCATCCGGGTCCTCATTGATGGCGACAATGCACTCCGCCCCACCGATGCCGGCGAGATGCTGGATAGCGCCCGAGACACCGATGCTCACGAGGAGCTTGGGCGAGACCGATACACCCGTCTGGCCAATTTGGTGGCGATACTCCAGCCAGCCGGCCTCCACCACGGGGCGCGTGCAGCCAAGCTCGGCACCCAGAGCCTCGGCAAGCTTTCGCATCAGCGGTAGGTTTTTCTTGGAGCCGATGCCGCGGCCCACCACGACTAGACGCTCGGCATCGGCAATTGAGGCCTGCTGTCCCCACTCCTCGGCGGGAATCGAGATCTCGACACGGGCCTTAACGTCATCCGCTAGCACTACCTGGGCAATCGTGCCGGAGCGACTATAGTCAAACTCGGGCGCCTTAAAGATGCCGGGGCGCACCGTTGCCATCTGAGGACGGTGGTTGGGGCAGATAATGGTGGCCATCAGGTTGCCGCCAAACGCCGGGCGCGTCTGCTGCAGCAGACCCGTCTCCGTATCCATCGAAAGCACCGTGCAATCGGCCGTAAGGCCCGTCTGCAAGCGCACGGCCACACCGGGCGCCAGCTCGCGACCAAAGGCGGTCGCGCCGTACAGAATGGCCTCGGGCTTGCGCTCGGCCACCAAATCGCAGATCAGGCGGGCGTAGACCTCCGCGTCGTTTTGGCGCAGGCGCTCGTCGCGACAGACCATAACTTCGTCTGCACCGGCACAGACCAGATGCTCCAGCTCCCCAAGTGAGCTCTCGGGACCCATGCCGACCAGCGCCACCAAGCGGCAGCCGCGGGCATCGGCAAGCTCGCGCCCCTTGCCCATAAGCTCATAGGCCACAGAAGCCACCGTATCGTGCTCATCGGTCTGCACGAATACCCAAATGTCTCGATAGGCGCCAAGGTCCGCCACGCCAGTGGCCTCGTCACGCTCGATCGAGATAGCGTTGACGGGACAGGCGTCGACGCACCCGCCGCACAGAATGCAGCCGTCGGTTACGCGGGCGCAGCGGTTGGGCCGCTCGCCCTCCACCACAATGCCGCCCGAGGCGCAGGCGCGAACGCAGCGACCGCAGCCGATGCAGGCTTCGCTATCGATAACCAGTCCGCTCATCTATGCCATCCCCTCGATAATCTTGGCAAGCTTTGCCGCCTGCTCGGTCGGTTTGCCCTCAACGGCTTCACACGTTTGATCGCGGTCGGGCACAAACGAGCGCACGACCTGCGTCGGCGAGCCGGCAAGACCGCAGCGCGCAGGGTCGGCATGCACGTCGGCAGCGTTGACCACGCGCACGTCAGCCTCCTCAGCCGCACGAATACCGGCGATGCTCGGCATGCGCAGCTGGCCGATCTCCTTAGCGGTCGTCATCGCACACGGCATCTCAAGATAGACCGTCTCTTCGCCGGCATCGCATCCGTGAACGAGCGCCAGCGAACCGCAAGTCGTAAAGCCCGCGCTCTGCACGCAGCTCACATCGGTCACGCAGGGAATCTCGAAGGCGCCGGCAAGCTCGGGACCAATCTGGGCCGTATCGCCGTCCACCGCCATCTTGCCGCAGATAAGCAGGTCGAAGTCCTCGTCGAGTGCCTCGATACCGCATTTGAGGGCATACGTGGTCGCCAAGGTATCGGCACCTGCAAAGGCGCGATCGGTTAGCAGCAGCGCGTCGTCGGCGCCACGGGCGATGCAGTCGCGCAGCAGCGCTTCGGTCGCGGGAATACCCATCGACACCACCGTCACGCGCACATCCATGCCAAAGCCGATAAAGTCGTCCTTGAGCGCCAGCGCGCACTCCAGGGCGCTCGCATCAAAGGGATTGATGACCGCCTGCTTGCCGTCGCGCACAATGGTATTGGTCTTGGGGTCCATCTTGACCTCGGTGCTACCCGGCACCGCCTTGACGCACACCACCATATGGAAATCACTCATCTTCACGCGCCCCCTTTCTGGACGAGTTCATCCAAGAGCTTCTCCGTAAACAGGTTGCCGCGACCCAGCTGGCCGGCAGGGTCGAGCTGGAGTTTGAGACGCGCCGACTCGACCATGGCCTCGTGGCCGTACATCGTCTCTAAGAAGCCCGCCTTGATCTTGCCGACGCCGTGCTCGGCAGAAACGGCACCGCCCATGGCCGTGACCTCGGAAGCCCACTGGGCAAAGAGTTCTCCACCACGACGGTAGTCTTGCGCGTCGCGCGGCAGGATGTTCACATGCAGATGGTTGTTCCCGATGTGTCCCCAGGCAGCAGACTCAAGCCCGCTTTCGGCCAGCGTGCGGCGATAGAGGGCCACGACATCGGCCAAGCGTGCGTTGGGCACCGACATGTCCGAGCCCAGCTTGGTGATAGTGGGGTCGGTGCGGCGGCGCTCGTCGATAAGCATATTGACGCTCTCGGGCACCGCATGGCGGAAGAATCGCTGGCATTCGCGATCGACCTCGGTACGCGCGACCCATGTCGCATCGTCGCTGCCGCCCGCAAGTTCTAGTACCCACCCCAAGTGATACAGCTCCTCAGTCGCCTGAACTTCGTCGTCGCAGTCGAGCTCCACGTAGACACAGACCTTGGCCTCTTTGTCGAGCGCCGGCAGCGAGGCGAACGCGGTCGACTGCTCACGCTGACGACGCAGGATATCCAGGGCGCCCGCATCGAAATATTCGATGGCAGCCGCGTGGGACAGGACGGGACGCACAGAATCGGTAAAGGACACGGCCTTGTCTTCGCTGTCAAAGAAACAGCTCACGCCCCAAACGACCGCAGGCGCCGCCTGCAGGGCAATCTCGAGCTCGGTGATGACGCCGATTGTGCCACACGCGCCGATAAACAGATCGATGGCATCCATATCGTCAGCAACGAAATAGCCCGAAGCATTTTTGGTCTTGGGCATGGTGTAGTCGGGAAGGTCGAGCTCGAGTGCACGGCCCGCTGCCGTCACGAGCGACAGGTGGCGGCCCTGGGCAAAAGCCTCGCCGCGCTGAAGCTCAAGCAAATCGCCATCAGCCAGCGCGACGTGGAGTCCCGTGATATGTGGGCGCATGGGGCCGTAGGCGTAGCTGCGGGCACCGGAGGCGTTACATGCCGCCATGCCGCCCAGACAGGCAGACGCCTCGGTGGGATCGGTGGGAAAGAACTGCTCGGGGGCCTCTTGGAACTCCTCGTAGGCCTCAAGCGATGCCTGGTCCCAACCAGCAGTCGGCAGCACCTTCTTACTCAGCTGCTTGCGCAGCTCCGAGAGCACAACGCCCGGCTCCACGCGCAGCAGAAATTGGCCTTGTTCATCGCGGCGAAGGCCCAAGTAGCGATTCATACGGGAAGTATTGAGGATATGCCCGCCGTGGGGCACGGCACCGGCGGCAAGGCCGGTTCGGGCGCCCTGAACCGTTACCGGGACACGCTCGGCATGGAGCTTTTCCAAAATGGCACGGACCTCGTCTTCCGTTGTCGGAAACGAGATGCTCGAGGCCTCGCCCGATGCGCGAGACTCATCGCGACCATACTCTTCGAACTCGTCGGTGAAGGGTTTGATGGTTGCAGACACGCGAACTCCCCCTTTAGCTAACTACAGTGTTTGCAGGGAGATGTTACCGCATCGTTTCGTCGACGTGTTCGAGACCGTCTCCATAATTGGCGATTTTTACGTTCGTGCAATTCGGCGAACGGCCGAGTTCCCTCGGCAGGCGATGCTTTTGACACATATGGCCCCGCCGTCGCCGACCGCGCGATTGTCGCTCGAAAAAAGTTGGAGTATTTTTTGCCGCCTTTTACCTGCGGAGACGCCAATCCGTCAAGCATTTGGTCAGAAATTGGTCAAGTAGCGGCTGATACGGTCGGCGTCGACAGCCAAAACCGATAGAAGTTTTGGCCCAGAAGCAGGGAGGTTCCCATGGCATATTACTGGCCCCAGTACGGCATCGCCATCGAAGTCGACGACGATCCCCATCTCCTGCCTTTCGACGAAGAGGCATTCCCCGATACGACGGTCTACCACGTTACCACCGATGTGATCTGCGACCCCGAGTCGTTCTCGGCGCTCGCCCACCACATCGCGCATATCCACGACATCGAGCTCCCTCCCGACTTCGACGAGCTTGTCTACTCACGCCGCCTGATGCTTCACATGCTCTTTGGAGCGAACCCGTCCACCTTTGCGCGCATCTATACCGCCAAGGATGCCGCATGAGCGCGAAGAAGCCACCCCACTTTGCAGGCCTGGGTCGTCGCAAGAAGCTCATCGTTGCCTGCTTGGCCATCGTCTGTGCCCTTGTCGCCGTAGGACTATACGCTTGGCAGTCGCAGCCCGTACCCGAGGCGGGCGCTTCGGTTACGACGGCCGAGGGCAAAACGCGTCAGGAAATCCAAGATGAGCTCGACGCCATCGTCCGCGACAACATGATGACGATCTCGGTCGCACCAGTCGCCCAGCTACAAAAAGGCGGCAAGCTGCGCGTCAACGTGCAAAACGTCCAGGACAACAAGTTTCCCCAGCGTTTCCGCGTGATCCAAAACGACGAGACCATCTATGAATCGGGCGTGGTCGAGACCGGCAAGACAATCGAAACGTGCCCCGCCGGCGACATCAAAGAAGGCGAGGCGTACATCGAGATCCAGGCACTCGATGCCAAGACCCTCGACAGCCACGGCAATCCGACACGTGTCAAGGTGCGGGTTGAGCAAGCCGAGAACTAGCTTTTCCGGCCGACGCGGCACCGCACGCAATTCACCAGCATTCGTCCAATCATCGCGGGGACGGCCCGCGGCGAATAGAAAGGAACGACCATGGACATCACCAGGAACATGAACGGAGCCAGAGCGCTCGTCGTGGGCGCAGGGCTCGCGCTCGCGCTCGCAATGGGCGCCGCCCCGACGCCAGCTATGGCAGCCGGGCGCGTTGGAACCACAAAAGTAATGGTCAGGACCGAGATCGACAACGTTGAGTTCAAAGTTCCGACGGTTATTCCCTTCGTCGCCAAGGCCGACGGCACGCTTCAGGGCCCCTCAGAAGACGCGACCACCATCGACAATCATTCGGCCTACGGCATCCATGTCACCAACATGAAGATCGACGCCATGAACACCTGGACCATTGCTGCCGACGCCAAAGCCGGAACCGCACAGAACTCCATCGACTTTAAGGTCGGCCCCGACGGCGCACTCCAGAACGCCAGCGCCGCAATGCAGGGGACGGGCCTCGATCTTTCCAAGAACGCAGCCTTCGACATGGGCTACCAGGGCATTGCCGGCGGCACGGACAAAATTAAGCTCAAGACAAGCGGAAACGTCGCCCGCGTCACGCGCGACATCTTCCGCGTAACTGGCGAAGGCGATCAAGTTGCAACGATCACCTGGACGGTCGAGCCCGGTGCGCACACGGCATAAGGCCGTCGCCCTGGCCGCCGCCGTCAGCATCCTAGCGTTTGGGCCAGCCATGGCCTTTGCCCAGCAAGAACAGGCGCAGGCCGCCACGCAAGTGACGGTCGACCTCTCGGAGCTCGACCGCGGCGACCGCGAGGAACCGTTGGCGCAGACAGGCGACAGACGTTTGCTCTTGGCAGCAGGCGCCACAGCAGCAGGCACGGGGACCGCCGGCCTCGGTCTGCACATCAAACGCAGCCAGAAACAAAACACAGACAGGCCGCACTAAATTAGCTAAGGAGACCCCATGGCATCGAAGAACCTTTTGCCCGTCGTCGCACTCTGCGGCGCGCTCGCAACCGGAACGCCTGTCGCCGCTTGGGCGACTCCCGTCATGGCAGACTCCTTACCAGCAGCCCTAAGCTCCGCACCAAATCCGTCGAGCGCCATTGCGTGCAAGCGTTTTTCGATCGCACAGGCCGCAATCTCGACCTCGGGATGCCTTCGTCGTAATACGGACGGCTCGATAGTCGTGGATATCAATCGTTCGAACAAGGCAAACGGCTCCCAGGCGGGGTGCGCCGTCTGCACGTGGCGCTCGGTTGTGCTCGATGCAGATGGCGATCCATGCAATTTAGAGCTGCGCATCGACATCGCTTCGGTCGATGACTCGGCGAACGGAGCGAAGGTCGCCTTCGACGGTACGTTTTTCGAGAAAGGAGGCGGTATATGTCTGGGCTGCGCCGCCGCGAATGCAGACGATGCGCAGCCCACCCTCTCATTCACGGCATCGTTGCGGCTGACCAAAGCCGGCACCGATGCCATCGCGGCGGGAAAAGCGTCCCTGCTGTTCTACGCCGTCAGCACCAAGGACACAGACGCTCATTTCGAGAAGCCAGCCGGATCACTCAGCCTTACACGAGGGATAGAGGCAGGCCCTATTGAAATCGATGTCCACGCGCAATGCAGGCAACGCATTCTTGCCGACCCGGCGCTTCTCGAAATGGAGTGGAACGGATCCGGAGCCATCGGAATTCTCCCCTCCGCGCTTGACGCCAAGACGCTCCCCTCGAACGACGAACCCATCAACGCAACCATACAAGAAGAGAGCGCGGATAAAGAAGCAGGTACGGGCGACACGCCGTCGCCGACAAACAGCGTCCCAGCTTCTTTCGAAGCACCGGATGAGCCTGCTACCGATCCAAACGATCCCGAGCTCGTGGACAGTCTGGGGCTTGCTGATCCTCAAGAGATCGATGAAGGTAACTGCTGCGTGCTTGCCGCGCTCGACCACACAGAGGTCATCGACGCTGCGAACATCGAAACTGCCGCCGCCAATCAGCCCGTCCGCAAGTCGGCTATCATCGCATTTCCTGAATCCATCGAAGTCGTCTTTTTGCCATCGGGCGAGGTCGTGGCCCCAACACTGCTCACCTTGTTGGGCGCCAAGAATACTCGAAACGAAATTAAAAAGGTCACAGTTGTCGACCCTGCAACCGCCGCTAAGCTGCGTCTATACGCCGTTGCTCCAGACGGAGGCAAGACCTTGGAATTCGATGGCGACACACTCCTAGCCTGGCGACGTCTGGACATTATGCAAGACGTCTCGTACCAGATCGAGCTCGAAGGGTTTGATCGTGCCCGCGATGCCAATATCATCGCCGCGGCTATTGAATCCCCGCAGCGGCTTATGACACTGCGCTTTGAATACTATCCCTATGTCCCGACAACCACCTGAGGCTTAAATGCTGCGCATCATTCCTAACACCACTTATATAACGTATTAGATGAGTCGCGATGTGCCTCGCATTTCGTTCTGCTACGATTGCCACGTTGGCATCAATACAGGAGGGCTCATGCCGGGCTTGGGAACAATCATCAACGTTGTGCTTTTAGTTGCGGGCGGTCTTTTGGGATTAGCGGGCGGCCGCTTCATTACACCGCGCATCCAAGACACGCTCATGAAAGCATCGGGGCTGTGCGTCCTGTTTATCGGCCTTGGCGGCACCATGCAAAAGATGCTCCTTATCGATGGGAAGGCGCTAGCGACCACCGGTACCACCATGCTCATCGTCTCATTTGCGCTCGGTTCGCTCATCGGCGAGGCCGTCAACTTGGAAGCCGCCATCGAGAACCTTGGCGAATGGCTCAAGCGCAAAACCGGCAGTGAGGGCGATAACGAGTTCACCAACGCTTTTGTCTCGACATCGCTGACCGTCTGCATCGGTGCCATGGCTATCGTGGGATCAATCCAAGACGGCCTGCTCGGTGACTGGTCAACGCTTGCCTTGAAAGGCGCATTGGACTGCATCATCGTCTGCACCATGACGGCGTCGCTTGGCCGCGGCTGCATTTTCTCCGCCCTGCCCGTCGCCGTGTTCCAGGGGACGATCGCGTTGTTTGCCGGCGCGCTCTCCCCCATCATGACCACAGCAGCCCTCAACAGCCTTTCGCTCGTAGGCTCCATGCTCATCTTCTGCGTCGGCGTCAATCTCATCCGTCCTCAGACCTTCCGCACGGCCAATATGCTTCCCTCCGTCGTCATCGCCGTCATCTACGTCCTCCTGTTCTAAATCTATCTACGCAGCAGTATCTCGAACACCTGTTTGATGCTGTGCTATGATATGAGGTCACCGAAGCTGCGTTAGGAGAGGAGAAGCGGTGGCCGACCAGGACATCAAGATGCTCATCGAGCGCATTATGGCCGAGGCCCGGACCCATCAGTCCGCCCGTTTCTCACATGAAGTCTACGCAGACGAGCCGATTCTCAAAACCGGTCGTCAGATGCAGAACTTCCTTCCCGACCAATACCGCAAGATGCGCGAGATATCGCGCTGGCAGGATGACCCCAAAGGCGGCGCGGGTCGCTGGCTTTCGGAAGCCGAGCTTTTCTACCGCCAAGGCCTACTGATGGCCGACTTTGAGGACGACTGCCCCTACAACGGCACCTTTAAGTCGTACTTTCCCACCTACAATGCCATGAGCGATCGACAGTTGCGCGGCTACTTTACCTGGCGTGCCCAAGTGCGTCGCGGAACCGTCGAGGAAACGTCTACGTCCTTTGCCTTTCTGTATCTCTATGAGCTGATTTGCGGCATTGGCGTAGATGACCCGCTCGATGGTTTTAACAAGATCAAGGCCTTTTGGGATGTCTATCGCGCCTTCGAGCCCGGCATCGACCGGTTTGCACACGTGTGGTTGCAGGACTACGCCGTGTTCCACGGGCTCGACCCCAAGCTGCTTCGTGACTCTAAAACCGTCATGTTCGATAACGCCCTTATCGAGCTGCGGCGCGCGGCACGAGACCTTGCACCAGCACCGGCACCGTCCGGCCAGACCCCCAAGCGTCGCAAAACCTCCGAGCCCACGCTCCCCCTTCCGCCCGATGAGGTGCGCGAGGAGCGACTCATGGCCGCCATCAACGCCCTCTCCACGTACAACCTAAGTAACTCGCGGCTCGACCGCAGCCACCACCGCGATTTGCGCCACGTGGCATGCGCCGTGTATGTCCGCATGGCGCGCTACTATGACACGCACCGAAAGACCGGCATCGTGGCGAGTTTATTTGGGGAGGAGACGGCCATGCCCTACACCATGTTTGCCTCGGCCGTATTCTTTGCGCCCGGGCGACACGAGGACTGCGAATATCGCCTGGATCCTATCCATATCTACCGTTGCCAAAACGGCTTTTGGGAATGCATGCGTATCCATGGCAGTAGGCAAAAGAGCAGCAAGCTCGGTGAAATGATGCGCGCCTGCGACCAACGCCTGCGCCTGGCGCTGGACCCCGCCCATCCCCTTAAGGAAGAAAAGGTCGCCAAATATCTGGCTAAGATTATCGATGACGAGATTGTGGCATGGCTTTCGTGGGACGCCGCACACCAGCCCGTCAAGATCGATATCGATCTGAGTCAGCTGGGGCACATTCGGAGCGCCGCTGCGCAAACGCGCGAAGCGCTTTTAATCGACGAAGAGCGCGAGGACAGCGCGCCTGTGGAAGTCGAGGCAGCGGACTCAGGGCAACCGGAAGCCGAGCCCGTAGCCGACGCGATTGTCGAACCGGTCGCGGCACCCATTCGGCAGGACGAAGCCGACGAGCCGACCATATCCACCGAACAGTTTGGTGTCGTGGCACCGCTTCTCGCGCCGACGCCCGCGTTCGCAGCTGCTGCGACCGCTGACGCCACGAACGAACTCGCACCCGCCGCAAACGCCTATCTCCGCGCACTGCTCGAGCACAACGCAGCACAGGCGGAATCGGCGGTAGTGCAATCGGGGCAGAGCGAGGACATGCTCGTCGATACCATCAACGAGGCGCTCTTTGACCTGGTAGGTGACACCGTAATTGAATTTGGCGCGGCAGGACCGCAAATTATCCAGGACTACGAAGCAGACGTGAGAGGATACCTAGACCATGAGTGATACCGCACCCGCAGCACCCCGCGTGCCCAAGCGCGTCGCTGCCGTCATTCTCAACTCGCTCAAGGGCGGCGTGGTCCCGCGCATCGGCCTTCCCTATATCACCGTGGGACGCGAGGTCGAGATTCGCGCCCTGCTCACCGATTTGAGTCTCATCGCCGACGGCGGCGCAAGCTTCCGCTTCTTAGTCGGTCGCTACGGCGCCGGCAAGAGCTTCTTGCTTCAGACCATCCGAACGCATGCCATGGGCGAGGGATTCGTCGTCGCTGATGCCGACCTTTCCCCTGAGCGCCGCCTGCAGGGCGGTCAGGGACAGGGCCTTGCCACCTACCGCGAGCTCATCCGCAACATATCGACCAAGACGCGCCCTGAGGGCGGTGCGCTCAACCTTATTCTGGATCGCTGGGTCGCCTCGTGCGCCGACGTCGACGAGTCGGTCGTCAATGCCCAACTGGCCCCGCTCGAGGAGATGGTCCACGGCTTCGACTTCACCCGCATGCTCCGCCGCTATCGCACGGCCGTATCCGAGGGCGACGAAGAAGCCATGAGCCGCGTGACCAAATGGATCCGCGGCGAATACCGCACCAAGAGCGAGGCCCGCGCCGAACTGGGGTCCTCAACCATCATCAGCGATGACGACTGGTACGACTACGTCAAACTCATCGCGCGTTTTTTGGTTTGCAGCGGCTACAAGGGCATGCTGGTGCTCATCGACGAACTCGTGAATCTGTATAAGATTCCCAACGCCATCACGCGCCAGTACAACTACGAGAAGATCCTGACCATGTACAACGACACACTTCAGGGCAAGGCGCAGTACCTGGGCATGATTATGGGCGGCACGCCAACCTCCATCGAAGACCGCCGCCGCGGCGTGTTCTCCTACGAGGCTCTGCGCAGCCGACTCGCTCAGGGCCGTTTTGCGCGCGATGATCTCAAAGACATGCTCGCTCCCATCATCCGCCTGCAGCCGCTCACCTACGAGGAGCTGCTGGTGCTCATCGAAAAGCTCATGCAGATCCATGCCGGCTACTTTGGCTGGACGCCCACGCTTACCGAGAGCGACTTGGTGGACTTTCTCAAGATTGAGTTTGGCCGCGTGGGGGCCGACACACATCTGACGCCGCGTGAAGTCATTCGTGACTTTATCGAGCTGCTCGACATCCTATGCCAAAACCCCGACGCCAACGTGGCCGAGTTACTGCAAAGCGTCGGCGGCGACGCGCTGGCGCCGGCAGCCGCAACAGACGACACCGGCACCGCGGACGACGACCGCAACTTCGCCGAATTCACCATCTAACCTGCCAAAAAGGGACAGGTTTATTTTGGCAGGTTTTATCTGGGCAAACGTTGAAGCAGTAATGCAGCAAGCCGTTGCCAGCCGCGTTGAGAGATTCGTTTTCGAGAGGAGGCCCCGTGAACGCCTTTGACCGCTACGCCCCGTTTATCCAAGACTTCATCTACTCCCACGATTGGGAGAGCCTGCGCTCTATCCAGGTTGCAGCAGCTGATGCCATCTTTAACACGCAAGATAATGTGCTCCTGACGGCATCCACGGCTTCCGGCAAAACCGAGGCAGCCTTCTTTCCCATCCTGACCGAGTTTTGGGAGAACCCGCCCGCGAGCGTGGGCGCCCTCTACATCGGCCCCCTCAAAGCGCTCATCAATGATCAGTTCGTCCGCCTCAACGACCTCTGCGAAGAGGCCGATATCCCTGTCTGGCACTGGCATGGCGATGTCTCGCAGTCGCACAAGGCTAAGCTCATCAAAAAACCGGGCGGCATCTTGCAGATTACGCCTGAATCGCTCGAGGCGCTCTTAATCCATAAGCACATGGCGATCCCGCGTATGTTTTGCGACCTGCGCTATGTGGTCATCGACGAGGTCCACTCGCTCATGCGCGGCGACCGTGGCGGGCAGACGCTCTGCCTTATCGAGCGCCTCTCGCGCATGGCAGGCGTGCAGCCCCGCCGCATCGGCCTTTCTGCCACCATCGGCGACCCCGAGCGCACGGGCGCTTTTCTCTCGCAGGGAACAGGGCGTGACTGCGTTATCCCCCGCTTTGAAGAACCGCGCCGCGTGTGGCGCATCTCCATGGAGCACTTCTACAACTCGGGCCCCCAGGCACAGCAGCGGGGATTCGAGAGCACAGGTCCTCAAGAGGCCGAAGTGCTTGCGTGCGAGCGCATCGAGGCGGCATCCGCGGCACTGCCCGCCGGCGCCCAAGACATGCGTCACAGCGGACAGCTCACACAAGAGGAGCGCCGTCAACGTCGTGAGCGGGCACAGGGCAAGGCCGCTCCCAAAGACCGTCGCACCTCCTCGGCCCCCGAGGGCGAAGTCGACATCCCACGAGCGACCGAGCAGGCGCTTCTCAACCCCACCGACATGAGGCCCGACAACGCCGACCCCGGTATGGGCTATATCTTTGAGCATACGCGCGGCCGCAAGTGCCTGGTCTTTGCCAACTCGCGCGAGGAGGCAGAGGCTGTGTGCTCCATGCTGCGTAGCTACTGCGAGAACCGGCACGAGCCCGACCGTTTCCTCATTCATCACGGCAATCTTTCGGCATCGTTGCGCGAGACGGCCGAGGAGCTCATGCGCGATGAGGAGCAGGCACAGACAACCGTCACCACCTCTACGCTGGAGCTCGGTATCGATATCGGCCGCTTGGAGCGTGCCTTCCAGATCGACGCGCCGTTTACCGTCAGCTCCTTTTTGCAGCGAATGGGCCGCACGGGACGCCGCGATCTTCCGCCCGAGATGTGGTTTGTCATGCGCGAGGAAGAGCCCGAGCCGCGCACGATGATGCCCGAGACCATTCCGTGGAAGCTCCTGCAGGGCATCGCGCTGGTACAACTCTATCGCGAAGAAAAGTGGGTCGAGCCACCCGAGCTCGATCGACTACCCTACAGCTTGCTCTATCACCAGACCATGTCGACCCTCGCCAGCACCGGCGAGCTCACGCCGGCCGAGCTTGCCCAGCGTGTGCTCACGCTCAGCTATTTTCACCGCGTCTCGGCCGATGACTATCGCGTACTGCTGCGTCACCTCATCAAGATCGACCACATCCAGGTCACCGAGGGCGGTGGGCTCATCGTAGGTCTCGCGGGCGAGCGCATCATCAACAACTTTAAGTTCTACGCCGTATTCCAGGAAAACGAAGAGTTTACCGTTCGCAGTGAATCGGCCGAGCTGGGCACGATTGTCAACCCGCCACCGCCCGGTGAGCGCATCGCCATCGCCGGACATTGCTGGATTGTCGAGGAAGTGGACTGGAAGCGCCATACCGTCTTTGCCACGCAGGTCAAAGGCCGGGTGCCGGCCTACTTTGGCGACTGCCCCGGCGACATTAACACGCATGTGCTCGAGCGCATGCGCCAAGCGCTCACTGAGCACGCGGCATATCCGTACCTTATGGGTAACGCACGGGCTCGCTTGGCGCAGGCTCGTCATACCGCCGAGATTTCGGGCGCGGGAACTAAGCCGCTCATCAACCTGGGTGGCGACACCTGGGTGCTCTTCCCCTGGTTGGGCAGCTACGCCTTTTTGGCACTCGAGCGCATGCTCAAGATTAAATGCGCCGCGGAGCTGGGCCTTCGCGGGCTCGATCCGTCACGCCCGTACTTTATGCAGTTTAAAATGAAGACCGACGAGGAGACGTTCTTTGAAGTGCTCGCCGCCGAAGCCGAGAAAGACTTCGACCCCATCGAGCTCGTCTATCCCGGCGAGGTGCCTTATTTTGATCGCTACGACGAGTACGTTCCCGAGGAGCTTGTGCGCAAAGGCTTCGCCGAAGGCGTGCTCGACATCGAGGGTATGAAGCAGCGCGTCCTCAGCTGGCGCGACCACGCCTAAGACCAGTCTTTTTTAGGACGGGGAGACTTACTTGTCGTGAAGGACGGTGCCGAGGAAGTCGGTGTCGAAGGGCACGACTTCGGCAAAGGCATAGTCGCCGTCGCTGGCGATGAGCAGGTAGTTCTCCTCGCCGCCGAACTCCGCATCGCCACACGGGACCACCCAGGCGCGGGCGAATACCTCGAGTGCCGTGGCAGCGCAGTCGCGCAGGAACGTCACGTCACTCCCCTCGTTTGCGCTCACGATATTGGCCACGTAGATACCCCCGGGGTTCAGGCTGCCCCGCACCAGGCGCAGCGCCTCAACGGTCGCCAACTCGCGTACGGGCTCGGCACCGCCAAAGCAATCGTTCACGACCGCGTCATAGCGACGATGGCCCACGCTCGTCACACCCAGATACGAGCGAGCCTCAGCGGTTATCACCCGCAGGCGGTCGCCCGCCGCGCGCTCCAGCTCGTCTAGGTAGAACCAGCGGCGCGCCAGACGCGTAATCTCTCCGTCATACTCGATGACGTCCATGCGCAAGCCCTCGTGCGACATCAGCGCGAACTTGGGATAGGCAAACCCACCGCCGCCCAGCATAAGCGTACGGTCGATACCGTGACCATAAGCGTCACGCATTGCGTCCTCGGCCTCAAACACATCGTCAAATGCACGATAATACGCAAAGACGGGCTCTGCCCAACGATCGCCAACGTAACTCGCGCTTTGGTAGACGCCGCCTTGCACCAATACGCGGACTTCGTCGCCGCCCTCGTCGTGCACGCGTTTCACACGCGCCAACCCATTGCGGGTTCGCGCAACCTGCAGACAGGCAGCACGAACAGCGACAGCGGCCGCACCAAGCGCCGCGGCTCCCAGAGCAACGCCGGCAACGACGCCGGCAGAAACACTCGGCTTGTTCATCTAGAGCTCCTTTTGCAGATAAAGGCCATGGTCATAAAATCCAAGATGGCGATAATACTCGCGTGTGCCAATCGCGCTAATCACGTTGATACGCGCATAACCCGCATCCCGAGCTATCTGGCACGCACGCTCTACGAGCAAACGCCCCAACCCGTGATGCTGCGCCACCTGGCCCTGGTCGCCCACGCGTGCCGCCATGCCATACACGTGTACCTCGCGAATCATCGCCTCGTCCGGCGTCGTCGGCAACTCGTCCGCATGCGCGGCAACAAACGAATGGTCGGGCAGCGACAACCGCAAAAAGCCCGCGATCTTGCCCCGCGGCGTCACCCACTGCAAAAAGCGCTCGTAAGTCACCGGCGTCTCGTACGCCACTTCCTCATCAAGAGAAAGCTCATCCAAGTCGGCACCCGCGGTACTGATCTCGCGATAGCGAATCTCGCGCACCACTGCGCCTTCTCCACGAGCCGCCAAGCGATTCTCGACGAGCTGACGCAGGTTGGGCTTCTTGTTGCCCACCATAATGTCGTCGGAACTAAAGTCGCGGATCATGCGACTGATGCGGCAGAACGCCGGCGTCACCACGATGTCGTCGGCCAACACATCGAGCAGCTCTTCCTCGGTATAGGGACGCCACTCGCCGCGCTCATAGCAGCCCACCAGACGCGAGCCCTCGATGAGCGCGCACGGGTAGACCTTGACCTCGTCGGGCATAAAGGCCCCTTCGGTCATAAAGCGTTCGTAGTCGCGCTTGTCCCCCTCGGGCGTAGCGCCCAGCAAGTTAAGCATAAAATGCGCGTGGATCTTAAAGCCAAACAGGCGCGCAAGCGAAAACGCCCGCTCGATCTGCGCCACCGAAATGCGACGCTCGTTGATATCGAGCAGGTGCTGGTCGAGGCTCTGGATACCCATCTGGATCTTGGTGCAGCCCAGGCGGCGGATAAGCGTGAGGGCCTGCGGCGTTACAGCATCGGGGCGCGTCTCGATAACGAGCCCCACCACGCGATGCTTCGCCGTCTCATTGATGCGCTGCTGACGCTCAAGCTCCTCCATCGTGGCCGTCTGCCACTCGGCGACCTCGCCCCACGGCGTGCCGGGGCCGTACAGACGACGCACCGCGCGGTTATAGCCACCCACGGTAGCATCCACACGCCCCTGCTCGTCGGCAACGCCGCTCGCAAGCTCAACCTCATCGGTCGCAATACCGGCAGCGCGATAGCGTTCGCGTCGCTCCGCCACCACCGGCGGCAGCGCATTGGCAGGAGCATCGTCGAGCAGGCGCCCCGCCTCGGCACGGCTGATACCCGGACGCGCCAACATGGGGTTGGCCGCCACGCCGGCCACGGCATCGTCATTGAGCGCGCGGAAGAGCTCCGACATAAACCATGTCTGATAGCCTTCCGGATAGTCGCTCCAGGTACCGCCAAGCACAATGAGCTCGATCTTATCGGTCGCATGCCCCATTTGCGAAAGCGCCGTCAAACGGGCACTCACCTGCAGATACGGATCGAAGCAGTTTTGCTCCGCACGGGCACACGCCGGCTCAGCATGCAGATAGCTCTTGGGCATGCGCAGGTCGTTGGGGCAAAACAGGCAATCGCCCGAGCACGGCCAGGGCTTGGTGATGACGGTAATGGTCGCCACGCCCGAGGCCGTTCGGCGCGGCTTCATACGCAGCACCTGCAGCAGTTGACGTTCCAGATCGGAATCGACATTCCACGCAGCCCACCGAGCCGGCTCCTCACGTTTAACCCGCTGGTAGAACGGCAGCAGACGGCGCTTGGCCAAATCGCGTTTGTCGGCACCCTCGCGGCGCGCCTCGGCATGTATCAATTTGACGAGCGCTTTGTCGTCCACGGTCTCGCCGCGACGCAGAGCCTCGAGTATGTTCAAGATAATCTGTTCCATGCCCCCATTGTAAAGGCAAAGGCGCCGAAGCCAATCTCGGCTTCGGCGCCTTCATCAAACAGCATGCCTATATGTACCGATCTCCGAAAACCTCATGTCACTCCGGATCAAACGACATGTCGCCCGAACCGACCTCAAAACGATACGTGGCAGACTTATCGCCGTTATCGAATTCAAGATTCAAAACGGTCTCGCCGTCGTAGCCAAGCGGAAGGAAATCGCTCTCGAAGTCGCCGCTGCCCAAGGTGAGGCTCGCCTTAAAGCCCGTCGAGTTCGGAACCGTCATCTCCACATCGCCCGAGCCCACGCTCACGTCCATCGACTTCGCGGGGGCCTGGTAGAGCTCGAACGTCACATCGCCCGAACCGACCTCGGCATTCAGGGTATCGGTCACGGTACCCGTAAACTCGACGTCTCCCGAGTCCAAAGTCAGGTTGAGGTCATGACACGCAATGCCCGCGACCGTCAGATCACCCGGTCCCACATTCGCTGTGATGCCCACCATGTTATCGGCAACATCGCGCGGCAGTTCGACGGTAACCGTGCGGTCAATGGCGCGCTCGTCATCGCAATCGAACTGGCGAATCTTGAGCGTAGAACCCTTGATTTCGGCCAGGTTCTGGGTTGCCGCATCGAAGGCAACGGTCCCCGTTGCCACGCGACCGCTTTCAATTACGCGCACTGGCCCGCTGGAGACGTGTTTGACCTCGACCGTGCCCGACGTCACGTCCAAGTCAAGCGATGTGAACGCGTCGGCATCAAAGGTTTCGCTCGAAAGCTGCTGAGGCTGAGCGGAATAGTTACCGCCATCCAAAAGATCGTCCTCGTCAACCGCATCGTCCATACCAGAGAAGCCGGATACAACATCGTCGAGATCCCACGGGCCATCAAAATGAATCAAAGTCCACGAAATGCCAAAGACAAGCCCGATGATGAGCACAAACGCTCCAATGCCAACGCCCAAGCGTACCTTGGATTCATGCGAAAGCTTCATCATTCATCACTCTCTTTGGCAATCGGCTCAGCGGTAGTCGCGGTAGCCACGTCAGCATCAGATTCCGCAGAAGTATCCTTCCCCTGGGCCTTGACCGCCACCGACGCCGAACCAACCTGAATATCCCCGCGCGCCCAATCGCCATCGAGCGCACGCGCCACCCAGTGATAGATGGGGATCGTAAAGAAGATCAGCGCGGCAAAGGGGCCGGCACCAAACAGGAACATCAGCAAAAAGAACAGCAGCCAGCACACAGCCCAATACGGGAACGACTGAAACGGACCCTTCACCGGAGTCACGCTGGTCGCACCGGCACCCGTCACCTGAGCCGTCGCCGCATTAGCTGCCTGCGCGCTCCAACTTGCCGCTTGCGCCGCCTTGGCAGCCGCATCACTCGCCTGCGTTGCCGCCTCGGTAGCTCGTGCCGCCGCCTCATGAGTGCGGGCACGCTCCGCCGCCTCGGCCTCGCGCTGACGGGCGCGGTCCTCGTTCTCAAACTCGATATCGTCCTCGATCTCATCGCTCGGATTGAGGAGCTCGTCCAAACTCACGCCATAGAGTTTTGCGAGCGAGATCAGGTTCTCGGTATCGGGCGAGCTCTCCGCACGCTCCCATTTACTGACAGCCTGGCGCGACAGCCCCAGCTTTCGCGCCAGCCCTTCTTGGCTAAAACCCTTGCTGCGACGAAGGTCGGCGAGCCGCTGCGCAGTTTCTACATTCATGGTTCCTCCTATGTGATGCCAGCCGTGCCGCCGGACCGTTTTTGTTCTTAAGGCGCCTTGCACAGTTAAAAATCTATCCGCCACCGCCAAAAGCATGCCACCTATTCTAGTGAGATTTTTGACAACCGGCGGTTGCGGGCATATATGAGCTGCGGAAATGTGTCCAAACAAAGCAATGACCCGCAGCTCGGTTGTCCCCGTCGCGGCGTTAACGGTAGTATGGTCGTACTGTTTATTCCGCACCGCCAACGGAGGGAGTTCCGCGCCGTGAACCGCGATTTCGCCTCATCGCTCATCCAGCTCAACAATACGTTCTATCGCGAGCACTCCGCCTCCTTTTCCGATACGCGCCAGGCTCCTTGGCCCGGCTGGGTGCGCACCATGGACATAGCGCTCGACCAGCTCGATGTGGCCACCATCGAGCATCCCGTCCGCGTCTTCGATCTTGCCTGCGGCAATATGCGCTTTGAGAACTTTGCCGCCGGCGGCACGCTGGCTGCCAAGGGCGTCGACGGCGCGAGCCCCTCGGCAGATGCCAACTGCCCCTTCGAGTTCTATGGTGTCGACTCGTGCCAGGACCTGGCCATCGATGCACGCGGTCACGCCCTGCGCATTCCCAACCTGCACTTCCAGGAACTCGATGTGCTCGACGCTCTCATGAAGCTCAACCCCGCCGAGACGCCCGACGCGCTTTTCGACGCCCCGCTCGCCGACATCTCGGTCTGCTTTGGCTTTATGCACCACGTGCCGTCGTGCGAGTACCGCGTACGCGTGCTCGACGCCCTGGTGCGCCAGACGCGCCCGGGCGGCATCATCGCCATCAGTTTTTGGGAGTTTATGAACGACGAGCGCATGGCGCGCAAGGCCGTTCGAGCCGAAGCCCGCGCCGAGCTCACCCCACCGTTTGAGGGTTACGATTCCGCGCAGTTTGAAGCCGGCGACCACCTCATTGGCTGGCAAAACGACCGCCACGCCTACCGCTATTGCCATCACTTTGACGATCAGCAGATCACCGACCTGGTGCGCGGCGTCCGAACGTTCTACAAGAGCGGCGAGGTCCCCGTGCGCGAGCTTGAGCGCTTCCATGCCGACGGTCGCAGCGGCGAGCTCAACCGCTATGTGATCCTCAAGCGCCTGTAGGCATCGACGACTCGCCGCCGAGCCGCGCCGCATCTTTTGGGTAAGCTATGCCCATCCGTTTTCCAACCCACCGACGGAACGCGCAGCCACGCGTTCCATACGTATGACCAAGGAGCCTCATGGGAGCCGTCCACGTTCGCACGCCCAAGAACTTTGTGCTCGAGGAGCGCCTGGAGCGCTACGCCGATGCGATTGAGACGAGCCCCGAGGCCTATACCGGAGATTGGCGCGAGGCTTGCGCGCCAGTTGGCAGCAAGCCCTTCGAACACCTTCACCTGGATCTTGGCTGCGGCAAGGGAACGTACCTTGTAGAGCGCGCGGCCCACGAGCCAAACGCCCTCTTTATCGGCATGGACCAGGAGCCTATCTGCATCGCCTATGCCGCGCAGAAAATCTGCGAGCAGGAGCTGTCCAACGCGCTCGTCCTGCCCCGAGGTGCCGCATCGCTGCCGCAGCTGTTTGCCGCAGGCGAGCTCGATGCCATCACCATCAACTTTCCCACGCCGCAGCCCAAGGCCAAATACGCCAAAAAACGACTCGTCCATGTCGACCATCTAATGCTCTATCGCCCGCTCCTTTCAGCCGGCGCCACCGTCACGCTGCGCACCGACAGCAAGCCACTGCGCGACTACGCCCTAGGACAGTTTGCCGCAGCCGGCTACGACACGCTTTGGGTAAGTGACGACGTGCGCCGCGACCATCCCGAGCATCCCGAGACCGAATATGAATGCCGCACGCGCGAGATGGGTGCCGTCGTCTATGGCATTTGCGCCACACCCGGCGCACGGCCCAGCGATGAACAGCTCGCGGCGGGCCGTGCGCAGGAGCAAAGTCTTGCCTGCTACCTGCCCGAAAACCTCGATGAGCTCGCCTATGTACCCCTGGGCATGGAAGAGGCCGTTGAGAACTTTAAAAACCGCGCCCGCAAGGGCAAGAAGCGCCTACCGCAGGATCCTAGGGGCTTCTGATGGTCGCGACGTCGGCAAACAAGCGCGAATAGGCGCCAACAAACGACCCTCAAATCTAAGTGAGTAGACTTTTTTGCAATAGCCAAGCACAACCCGCATAACCAATACTAAAACCGCAGGTAGAGCCCTTGCGCAAAAGCCATGTGCTCGCGATATTGCAAAAAGTCTACTCACTTAGCTGGCAACTGCACCAAACGGCTGGGCAGAACGCCCATTTCCTGCATTTTCTTGCCTGCGAACGCATCGATGCGACGCTACGCCATAATAGTTGGCGGACAAACGCGAGAGAAAGCAACCACATGGCACAGACCACGACAGACACCACCGCCAGCACCGTTTCCGGCGCCGGAGCCGCCAGCTCATTCTCGGGCGGCACGGGAACCGAAGCCGAGTTCGGTTCGCTCGGCGCGCTCTCCCCCACCTGGTGGGAGCCCGAGGATGGCAGTGAGCCCGAACCGTGGCTCACGCCCGATCAGGCCTTCGAACGTTTCTTTGAATGGACGAGCGATCGCGGTATTGAGCTGTGGGACCACCAGGAAGAGGCCCTCATGGATCTAGCCGCCGGTGACCATGTCATTTTGGGAACACCGACCGGATCGGGTAAATCGCTCGTCGCGCTGGGAATGCTCTTTATGGGCATGGCGCAGGGCAAGCGCTGCTACTACACGGCTCCTATCAAGGCTCTGGTCAGTGAGAAGTTTTTCGACCTTGTGCAGGTGCTCGGCCGCGATAACGTCGGCATGATCACCGGCGACACGCACATCAACACCAAGGCGCCCGTCATCTGTTGCACGGCAGAAATCCTTGCCAACGACGCACTGCGCGAGGGCGAAGATGCCGATGTTGGCTGCGTCGCCATGGACGAGTTCCACTACTTTGCCGACCCCGATCGCGGTTGGGCCTGGCAGGTGCCACTGCTCGCCCTGCCTCACACGCAATTCATGCTCATGAGCGCCACGCTCGGCGATGTCACCGCGATCGCCGCCTCGCTCGAGGAGCACACCGGCGCTGCTTGCGACCTGGTTGTCGACGCCCCGCGCCCTGTTCCGCTGAGCTACGACTATGTGACGACCTCCCTCGAGGGCACCGTCGAGCTCGCCATGCGCCGCGGAGAGGCCCCACTCTACATCGTGCACTTTAGTCAGGACGCCGCGCTTGCCACGGCACAGTCGCTTGCCAACTTTGGCATCGCTAGCAAGGAGCAGCGCGAGGCCATTAAGGAAGCTGCCAAAGGCACGAGTTTCTCCACCGCCTTCGGCAAGATTCTCAAGCGCCTGCTCGGCTGCGGCGTCGGCGTGCACCACGCCGGTATGCTGCCGCGCTATCGCCTACTGGTTGAGCGCCTGGCGCAGCAGGGCCTGCTGCCCGTCATCTGCGGCACCGACACGCTCGGCGTCGGCATCAACGTGCCCATCCACACCGTGGTGCTCACCGCGCTCACCAAGTTCGACGGTTACAAGATGCGTCGTCTGCGCGCCCGCGAGTTCCACCAGATTGCCGGTCGCGCCGGCCGCTCGGGCTTTGACACCGAGGGTATGGTAATTGCCGAGGCGCCGGAGCACGAGATCGAAAACGCCAAGCTTATGGCCAAAGCGGGCGACGACCCCAAAAAACTCCGTAAGATCTGTCTCTTATACACATCTGACGCTGCCGACGATACTCCTTGTGTA
>CABRID010000004.1 GCA_902470895.1 uncultured Collinsella sp. | reverse complement strand
GATCAGCCTCGGTCTCGTGGGCTCGGAGATGTGTATAAGAGACAGCCTGAATGTCGTGCATGTCTGCAGCTCGACAAAGCCGTCGGCTCGTCCGGGCGCACATATTCAGCGGCACCAGATTGAGCCGGCCGGAGCAATACGCAGAGCCGGCATATCGGTAACGCCGCCCATCCAAACGGTCACAGATTGCCTGCTGCAAACTGGTTTTGCCGACGGCATGCCCATTGCCGATTCGGCGATCTCAAAGCTCGGCCTTGCGCCGGAACAGCTGATGGAGGCCGTTGAGCAACGAGCGACTGCCCGCAATGGTCGCGCGATTCGCACCGCCCTCACAACGCTTCGATATGCCGACGCCCGCGCCGAGAGCGGCGGGGAATCGGTCGCCCGAGCCGTCATGATCGAGACGGGCTTTGCGCCCGACTGGCTTCAATACGAGCTGACGGACCCCTTCGATTCGGCCAAGCCCATACGAACGAACTTTGCCTGGGAGCGCCAGGCGCGGGAACTCACGCTGGGCGAGCTCGACGGGCTCATCAAATATACCGACCAGACCATGCTGGCCGGACGCACCACCGCAGAGGCGCTCGTTGCCGAACGACAGCGCGAGGCGCACCTATCGCTCTACGGTCACCCTCTGCTGCGCTTTAACATGAACGAGGTCCGCTCGGCAGGAATGCTCGCCAAAAAGCTGCAGACGGCAGGCATCCGGCAGACCGCGCTGCCAACGTGGCTCAACGACGTGGAGCTATAGGGGCTGCTAGGCCACGCATCGCCGAATCGCATCCCCCTATCTGGGCCGCGTTTTCCCAACGGCCACGCCAACGGAAAGCGCGTCCCAGCCTGGACGCTCAAAACGGGACGCACTTTCCGGATGGCGGGCCTAGCGGAAAGCGTGTCCCGGAATCAGGTCTCGGAACGGGTCGTGCTTTCCGGTTGAGTCCTTCAGCGGAAACCGCATCCCGGAATAAACACTCAAACTGGGATGCGCTTTTCAAACGACCGGCCAGCGGAAAACGCATCCCATTCTGAGGCATGATTCCGGGACACAGCTTCCGGTTGAGGGCCGATCCGGAAAGCGCATCCCACTCCGGGACTGGATTCCGGGACGTAGTTTCCGCCGAGGGCTCCAAAGGGAAAGCGCATCCCATTCTGAGCGCCAAATCCGGGACGCAGTTTCCGTATGCGGAGGCGCTCCAAACAAAAGGCCTCGGCTCGCGATGGAGCCGAGGCCAAAGGCGCAGCGTATGTGGTTGATGCTGAGTGCGAACAGCCCGTCAACAATGGCTGTCCGCGCCCTACCCTACCCGCGGTTGCGGACGCGGCTGTAGGGCGTATCCACCATGGGCAGATCGGGACGCAGCTTGCCGTCAAATGCGCGGTAGGCGTTCTGCACGGCGGGCGCCGTGGGGATCGTTGCGATCTCGCCGATGCCCTTGCCGCCGTATGCCACGGGCAGCAGCTCGTTCTTCTCCACGTAAATGGCGTGGATATCCGGAATCTCGGGCGCACGGAACAGCCCGAGCGTACCGTACCTTGCCTGGGGTACACAGTCCTTGAGCGGCCAGTCCTCGGTAAGCGCATAGCCCATACCCATGAGTACGCCACCTTCGATCTGACCCTGGATGGAGATGGGGTTGACCACCTTGCCGGAATCGTGCGCGGCATAGACCTCGCTCACGCGGCCGTCGTCGTCCAAAATAACCACATGCGTGGCAAAGCCGTAGCAGATGTGGCTCTTGGGGTTGGGAACATCCGCACCCAGCTTGTCGGTCGGCTCCAGGTACACGTAGCCAAACTCGCATCCCTCGAGCGCCTTGATGGCGGCCGCGGGATCCTGAGGATGCATACCCTGGCCGGCGACGAGCTCCTGCGTGTGCAGCTGATAGGCGCGACCGTCGTCGTACTCGATCTTGACGCCGTCGCCATGCGCATTCACGGGAGCGGCGGGCGCAGACTCGCCGGCTTCGATGTCAAGCATGGCATCGCGCAGCAGGAAGGCGGCACCGCGCACGGCCTCGCCGGTCACGACCGTCTGACGCGAGCCAGACGTGGTGCCGGAGTCGGGAGCGTTCTCGGTAGAGCACTCACCGTTGGCGATGCAGCGAAGCGGCAGACCGCATGCCTCGGCAACGTCCTGCAAAAAGACGGTGTTGCAGCCCTGGCCGATGTCGGATGTGGCGGCATAGACCACGGCCACGCCGTCCTCGATGCGAATCTTGCAGCGGCCGGCATCGGGCAGGCCCACGCCCACGCCGGCGTTCTTCATGGCGCAGGCAATGCCAGCGTGTCCGGGATGCGCGTAGTAGGCATCCTTGACCTCGAGCAGCGTCTCCTTAAGCGCCGTGGAGCAGTCGGCGATCTGGCCGTTGGGCAGAACCTCGCCCGGCTCGATGGCATTACGGTAACGAATCTCCCACGGGTCCAGGCCGACCTTCTCTGCCAGCAAGTCGATCAGGCTCTCGAGCGCAAACTCGGACTGGCAAACGCCAAAGCCGCGGTACGCGCCGGCGGGCGGGTTGTTGGTGTAGTAGCCAAAACCGCGAATGTCGGTGTTCTGGTACTTGTAGGGGCCGACGGCATGCGTGCAGGCGCGCTCGAGCACCGGGCCGCACAGCGACGCGTAGGCGCCGGTGTCAAAGTTGATCTCGCAGTCCAGACCGGTAAAGTTGCCCTCGGCGTCGCAGCCCAGCGTAAAGGTACCGTCCATGGCATGGCGCTTGGGATGGAAAGCGAGCGACTCGGCACGCGTGAGCTTGCACTTCACAGGACGCTGGAACTTATATGCGGCGAGCGCGGCCAGATGCTGGATGGACACGTCCTCCTTGCCGCCAAAGCCGCCGCCCACGAGCATGGTCTCGACGACCACGCGCTCGGGCTCGTTGTCCCAGCCAAACATGTGGGCACACTCTTTGCGCGTGTCGTAGGCACCCTGGTCGGTCGACTGCACCTTGACGCCGTTCTTGTACGGGAAGGCAACGGCGCACTCGGGCTCCAAGAAGGCATGCTCGGTAAAGGGCGTGGTAAAGCGCTGCGTCACGGTAAACGCGCTCTCGGCCAGCGCCTTGGCGGCGTCGCCGCGCGTCACATGGCGGCTCTGGCACACGTTGTCCTTGAGCTCCACCGTGTTGCCAAAGGCAAAGAAGCTGTCATGCAGGCGCGGGGCGTCGGCAGCCCTGGCCTCGACAATGTTGCGCACGGGCTCCAGCGGCTCGTAATCGATCTTTACGAGCTTCTTGGCCTTCTCGAGCGTCGCTTCGTCCTCGGCGACCACCAGCACGATGGCATCGCCCACGCAGCGGGTGATATCGCCCGCCGCGATCATGACGTCCCAGTCCTGGATAAGGTGGCCGACCTGGTTGACCGGCACGTCCTCGGCGCGCAGGATGCCCACCACACCGGGCAGGGCCTCGGCCTTGGAAGTGTCAATGGAGAGCACACGGGCGCGCGGATACTTGGAGCGCACGGCGCTGGCATAGGTCAGGCCCGGCTGATCGAGCTCGTCGATGTCGTCGGGATACTTGCCCTCGCCGAGCACCTTCTTGCGCACGTCGATACGGAAGGCGCGCTTGCCCACGCCGTAGTCATCGCCGCGCTCCAGGTCCTCATCGATCTGCTTTTCGCCGCGGAGCACCGCAGCGGCCAGCGAGATGCCCTCGATAATCTTTTTGTAGCCGGTGCAGCGGCAGACGTTACCGCGAATGGCGTACTTAATCTGCTCCTCGGTGGGCTCGGGATCCTCGGCGATGAGCGCTGCTCCCGCCATGACCATGCCGGGAATGCAAAAACCGCACTGCACGGCGCCCACGGCGCCAAAGGCGTACACAAAGGCCTCGCGCACGTCCTGGGGCAGGCCCTCGACGGTCACGATGTTACGGCCGGCGGCAAGAGCGGTGGTCAGCACGCACGCCTTGACGGCCGCACCGTCCACATGAATGGTGCAGGTACCGCAGGCGCCCTCGGAGCAGCCGTCCTTGGCGGAGTGAATGTGCAGGTCGTCGCGCAGGTAGCGCAGCAGCGGTTTGTTTTGGGTCGTCGTGCGCTCGACGCCGTTAACGGTAAAAGTGAATTCCTGTGCCATGGTGATTCCCTTCTACACGCCGGCGGCGATGCCGGTGCGGTCGTGGATGGCGCCGTGGGGGCAGACGACGGCGCACATGCCGCACGACAGGCAGTCCACGCCGTCGATATGGGCGCAGTTGTCCTCGATGCGGATAGCGCCGGCAGGGCACTTTTTGGCGCACATACCGCAAGCGATGCAGCTCGTGTCGCAGACCTTGCGCGCAATGGCACCCTTATCGGTGTTGTTGCAGCGCACCAGAATGTTCTGGTAGCCGGGGACGAAGGCAATCACGCGCTGCGGGCACGCCATGCCGCACAGGCCACAGCCCGTGCACTTGGAGCGGTCCACGCGGGCGACGCCGTCGACCAGCGCGATGGCACCGTGGGGGCAGGCTGTGACACAGGCGCCACAGCCAATGCAGCCTTCGCTGCAGCGGGCGTCGCCGCCTGCGGAGGCACAACCGCTTCCGCAGGCAACGTAGGCCACGTTATGTTGAATGGATTTGGCCATAAGAGACTCGCCTATTTCTTAAGAAGGTACGAATAGTTGTCGCGCACAGCCCTGATGGTCAGGCGGACGGCCTCGGGCAGACCGGTGTTGACGGCATCGATCGAGACGGTGCGGACCGTGCCGGCGACGCGGACCTTAAAGTGGTCCTCGTCCACGGCCAGGAAGCCCTCGTTCTCGGAGTTCTCCATGTCCTGCTCGCTCCAGAACAGGGTGAGCTTGTCCTTGTAGGGGCGGCCCTCCTGGTAGGGGCAGAACACGGCGCAGTTGCCGCACTCGTTGCACATGCCGTCGACATGTACCACCTGATGCTTGGCCAGGCCCGGCACCTTAATGGCAACGTTGGCGCGGTTGGGGCACACGTCGCAGCAGACCTCGCACACCGAGCCGCAGCCCAGGCAGCGGGTCTTGGTGCAGTTGCGCTTGTCGCGGCACAGCGACCCCTTGCGCTCGTAGCAGGTGTCCTCGCGGCCGGCCTGCTCGTTGCAGTCGGCGTACTTGTTAAAGTCCACACCGGCGATGGCGCGGGCGACCTCGGCGGCATCGGCGATAGCCTCGACCACGGTGGCAGGACCGCGACGGCAGTCGCCGGCAGCCCAAACGCCCTCGACGCCGGTGGAGGTGGCGGCAAGACGGCCGCGACGGTCGTGCTCGACGCCCGCGGCATCGTACAGGCTGGCATCGATGCCCTCGCCCACGGCGCAGATCACCGTGGTGGCGGAAAGCTCGACGGTCTCGCCCGTGGCGACGGGGCTGCGACGGCCGCTTGCATCCGGCTCGCCGAGCTCCATGACGTCGCAGGTCAGCACGGAGCCGTTGAGTGCCTTGGGCGCCAGCAGCTCGCAGAGCTCAACGCCGTCGGCAAGAGCAAGATCGAGCTCTTCCTCGTCGGCGGGCATCTGCTTCTTGGTGCGGCGATACACCAGGCGCACATTCTTCACGCCAGCCAGACGCTTGGCCACGCGGGCCGCGTCCATGGCGGTGTTGCCGGCGCCAATGACCACGACGTCCTCGCCCAGCTCGAGTTTCTCGCCCTTCTTGGCGGCCTCGAGGAACTCCAGCACATCGAGCTCGGCACCCTCGCCCAGGCCCGCAGAGCCGGGCATCCAGGCACCGGTGGCCACGACCACGTCGGTAAAGCCCTGGTCCTTGAGCTCGTCAATGGAATCAACGCGAGCGTTGAGCTGCACCTTGGCGCCAAAGGCTAGGCAGAGCTCGGCATCGTGGGAGATATCGTCGCTCGCGATGCGGAACTCGGGAATCACGTGACGGACCACGCCACCGAGCGAATCGCGGGCCTCAAAGATGGTGACGGGCACGCCGGCACGCGTCAGGAAGAACGCCGTCGCCAGGCCGGCCGGGCCGCCGCCGATAACGGCAACGTTGCGCTCGCCGTCGTTGGCGATGGCCTGGGCACGCAGCTTGGGCAGCACGGCGGTCATGGCCTCGCGGGCGGCCTTGAGCTTGCTGGCGCGAATCTGGGTGCCCTCGGGCTCGTAGAACGCACGCTCGCAGGCACGGCCGCAGGGATGCGGGCAGATGGTGCCGGTAATGAACGGCAGGGCGTTGCGCTCGATGATGATGTTGAGCGCGTCCTCGTAGCGGCCCTCGTCAACAGCCGCCAGATAGGCGGGAATATCCTGCTGGATGGGGCAGCTCGTGCGGCACGGCGTAGTAAAGCAATCGGAAAGCGGGCTCTTGCCGGCGACCTTGCGGTCGGGCAGCGGACGCAGCGGCTTCTTGTAGAGCGGGTTGGTGAGTGAGTCGGTCTGGATCGCGGTCACGGCGTCGAGAGAGACGCCCGCGAACGGCTTGCCGTCCAGGTCGGCAAACTCGCCGGCCATCTGGCTAAAGCGCTCGTAGCCACCGGGCTTGAGCACGTCGGTCGCCAGGGTGACGGGCCAAATGCCGGCATCGTACAGGGCGCGGATGTTGTAGACCGTGGCACCGCCGGAGTAGCTGATACGCAGCTTGCCATCGAACTGCTCGGTAATGCGACGGGCGGCCTCGATGGTCAGCGAGAACAGCGAACGGCCGGACATGTACATCTCGGTGGAAGGCAGTTCGTTCCTCGTCACGTCGACGGGGAACGTGTTGGTCAGCTTGACGCCAAACTCAAGACCGCGCTCGGCGCACAGGGCAATCAGGCGCTCGAACATGGGCACGGCGTCGGCCCACTGCAGGTCCTCGCGGAAGTGCGTGTCATCGAAGACGATGTAGTCAAAGCCCAGCTCGTTGAGGCGCTGGCGGGCAAACTCATAGCCCAGCAGCGTGGGGTTGCACTTGATGTAGGTGTTGAGGCCCTTCTCGGTGATCAGATAGGTCGCGATGCGCTCGATCTCCGCCGGCGGGCAGCCATGCAGCGTGGACTCGGTAATGGAGTTGGAGACGCGCGCCGGGATGGACTCGACAAACGCGGCATCGACATGCTCAAACTTGTCCAGGTTAGCGAGCGCCCACGTGCGGCACTCGTTCCAAACCTCGGAGCCGCTGGCGTCCTTCATGCCCTCAATGTACGCATCGACCTTGGGGCTCTTGATGCCCTCCAGGTCATAGCCCACGGACATGTTGAAGACAAAGCCGTCCGGGCTGCCCAGGCCGTACTCGCGAGCGATCAGGTGGCAGGCGAACCATGCCTTCACGTACTCGGCAAAGGCCTGCGGAACCTCGAGCTCGGTCGACCACTCGCAGTTGTAGCACTCGTCCTGCGCCACGATACAGGGCTTGTTAACGCACTTGGAGAGCTCCTCGCCGTCCATAACCTGAACGGTCTTGAGCTCAAAGAAGCGGGAACCGGCCACATAAGAGGCCACGATGTTCTGGGCAAGCTGCGTGTTGGGACCGGCGGCCGGGCCAAACGGAGTCTCGATGCGCTCGTCAAAAATGGGAAGCGCGCCCTCCTGGTTGGTCGTGACCATCTTGCGCACGCCAAAGACGGCGCCCTGAGTCTTGTGCTCCTCGATGATCCAGTTCATCAGCTGCGAAAACGGGATCGGCCTCATGATGTCGCTCATAGTGAGCTCCTCTCTGTAACGCCCGGCGAGACCGCGCGGCGGGCGCAAATACGGTGTAGCGCTAGCACAGCGCCGACGACCCCGCGGAGGTCTCCTATACGCGCGTCGAATGCGGCGAAACACCCGACGCGCGTGAATCTACTTGTGAATTAGTAGGTGCAATCGTTGAGCGTGCTCCAGAGCTTCTTGGACTCAGCCATGGTCCACGCGTTGATCTTGTCCTCATCAATCCCAACGAACTCGCGATCCTTGTACAGGACGCGGCCGTTGATGATGGTGGTGCGGCAGTTTTTGCCCATCATGCCAAAGAGCATGTGGCCGTCGATGTTCTCCTCGCTCAGCGGCGTAAAGGGCTTGTAGTCCATAACGATAACGTCGGCGGCAGCGCCGGCCTCGAGCACACCAAGCTTGCGATCGAAGTACTTGCTCGCCATCTTGGCGTTGTTCTCGAACAGCATCGTCATGGCCTCGCACCAGCCCACGTTGGGCATGGCAGCGTTGTGGCGCTGAATGATCAGGAAGACCTTAAGGCTCTCGAGCATATCGTGGGTGTAGGCGTCGGTACCCATGCACACGGGGATGCCGCGGCGGAAGAACTCGAGCACGGGGGCGCAGCCCACGGCGTTGCCCATATTGGATTCGGGGTTGTTGACCAGCCAGGTGCCGGACTCCTTGACGATATCCATCTCGGCAGGCGTCACGTGGATGCAGTGGCCCAGCATGGTGTCGGGACCAAGCAGGTTGTGCTGCAGCAGGCGCTCGACGGGGCTGATGCCACCGCGGTTGAGGCGGGAGTCCCACACGTCATTCATGCCCTCGCACACATGGATGTGGAAGCCGGTCAGGCCGTTGTTGGCCTCGGCCATCTTGTCCATGGTCTCGTCCGACAGCGTAAAGGTGGCATGCCCGCCAAACATGGCGGCGATCATGTGGTTGTCGTTATCGCGACGCTCCTTGGCGGCCCACTGGGCAAATTCGGCGTTCTCGGCAATGGCCTGGTCGCATTTTTCCTGGCCACGGCGATCGGAAACCTCGTAGCACAGGCACGAACGCATGCCCAGCTCCTGAGCTGCATCCTTAATGGTAAAGAGGCTTCCCGGGATCTCACAGAAGCTCGCGTGATGATCGAAGATCGTAGTGACGCCATCGCGGATGGAGTCCAGAATCGTGGCATAGGCGCTGGCCTTGGTGCCGTCGAGCGTCAGGTTGTCGTCGATCTTCCACCACTGCTGCTCAAGATTCTCCAGGAAGTTGGTGGGGTTGCAGCCCTTAATGGCAAGGCCGCGGGCCAGACCCGAGTAGATGTGGGTGTGGCAGTTGATGAGTCCGGGCATGATGAGGTTGCCCCGGGCATCGACGTACTCGGCATCCGGGTACTTGGCCTTGAGCTCGCGCTCGGGGCCCACTTCGACGATCGTATCTCCGTCAATGGCGACCGCACCGTTTGGAATGAACGGGGTCTGAGCGTTGCGGGTAAAGACGGAACCGTTAGCGACCAGAAGCATGGATGCTCCCTTCAACATCAGAGGCGGGGTTTGACACCTCTGACATGGCGGAGTGCGAAGCGCCGGCCTACACCGGAAACGGGCCCTCTCCCGTCAACGCTTCACCAAAGGGACAAACCCTTTGAAGTGCGGCTTGGCGCCGCATGGCGTCGGCGGACGAGGCGATGCGTCCGCCGACGAATAGCACCGAATTGGTTACTTCTTGCTCTCGGGCAAGACCAGATCCACGGCAGCGTCCTTGGCGGCATCGATGTGCTGAGCCACGACCGGCGTCTGCGGAAGGATCAGGTTAAGGACAATGGCCATGATGGCGGTGGGGGTTACGGCATTGGAGCCGATGACGGTGGACACCCAGGCGGGCATACCCTCGCCGGCAAGGCAACCGCTGGCCATCCAGATACCCAGGCCAAAGACGACGGAGGTGCCGACGATAGTGGTAGTGCGCTGCGTGAGGCCCTCGCGGGTGAACATGCGCACGCCGTTCATGGTGATGGTGCCAAAGACGCCGACGGTCGCGCCGCCGATGACGGGCTGCGGGATAGCGGAAAGGACGGCAGAGAGCTGCGGAAACAGACCGGCGATGGCAAAGACGGCCGCGATGATCACAAAGACCCACTTGTTGACGACTTTGTTGGAGCAGATGATGCCAACGTTCTGGCCAAGGGCGCTGGTGGGAAGACCGCCCAGCAGGCCGCCGACCATAGAGGTGAGGCCCTGGGACACGATAGCGCCGGAGAGCTCGCGCTCGGTGGGCATACGGTCGATGGAGCCCAGGCAGGCGGCAGAGACGTCGCCGATAACCTGGATGGCAACCATGGGGAACACGACGGCAAGGGTAATGCAGACCTCGGGATCAAACTCGAGCGCATAGGGCATGAGCTTGGGAAGGGCGAAGACCTGGGCGGTGGCGACGCTGGAGAAGTCGATCATGCCAAAGGGGATGGAGACGATCATACCAACGATCATGCCAAAGAACACGGATCCCAGCTTGAGCGTGCCCTTGCCAAAGTTGGCGAGCGCAAAGACCACGGCGAAGGTGATAAGAGCGACGCACCAGGCCTGCGGGGTGCCCCACAGCGGCGTACCCATACCGCCGGCCATATACTTGACAGCCGTGGGATAGAGAGAGACGCCAATGGAGAAGATGACCGTACCGGTCACGACGGGCGGGAACAGCCACTTGATCTTGCTGTAAGCCAGACCAAAGAGGACCGCGACGGCGCCGCCGACGATCTCGCCGCCCAGCAGTGCACCAAAGCTAAAGCCCGAGGCACCCATGGCCTGCAGGGCCGGCAGGAACGCGAACGAAACGCCCATGACGATGGGCAGGCCGCCGCCGATGCGACGGAAGGGGGCGAAAGCCTGAAGGGCCGTGTCGATCGCCGAAAGAATGAGCGCGACCTGGATGATGTCGGTGCTCTGCTGGCTATTAAAGCCGTAGACGCCGGCCATGATGACCGCCGGGGTAATGATGCCGGCAAACGATGCCAGTACGTGCTGAAGGGCACACGGGATCATTTCCTTAACGGGAGGCATGCCTTCGCGAGTGAACAGGGCTTCAGTGCCGTTCGTAACCGTCTCCTGGGTCATTTGACCACCAATCCTCGAAGTAGTTGTTTTCGCATCTAACGCTCTATTGTGACGCAGTGCGGGGTTGAGGTTGTGCCTTCATTGCATATCGTATTAAAGATGATTCTCATTCTCAATAATAATTTTTTGTTATCAGACCATTCTTCAGCTGAAATAACGCATTTCCGCAGGTCAGGAAAGTGTCTGGTCAAAATAACATCTAACTTTTCTTTTGGTCAACCGTTTACCGCTAAATTCCTACCGTTCGTCTGCATTACGCAATGTACCTGCGGATATACGAGATGGTGGGCAGCGTGTTACCATGAGAAAAAATTGTTATGAACATTTCCGTTTTCACCCAAAGGAGTTGCCCGTGAACGAGACCGTACGCCGCTTTTTGCCGATGGTCGATTTTCTGGAGCAGATACTCGGCAAAAACAGCGAAATCGTGCTGCACGATTTCTCGGATCCCGACCACGCCATCGTCGATATTCGCAACGGCATCGTGAGCGGCCGCAAGGTCGGCGGTCCCGCCACCGATCTGGCGCTCAAGATCATGCACGACCCCAAGTATCGCGACCTGCCGTTTATTACGGGCTACGAGGGGCGTGGTGCCGGCGGCAAGACGTTGGAGTCAGCGACGTACTTTATCCGCGAGAATAACGAGATCGTCGGTATGCTCTGCGTTAACACCGACCTCTCGACCGTGCGCTCCATCAACGCCATGGCGCAGCAGCTCATGGCGTGCTTCGACGCGGCGCCGACGCGCACGGAGCCCGCCCCTATCGAGGTCGAAAGCCTTTCGGAGTCCACACAGGAGCTTATCGACCGCAGCATTGCCGAGCTGCTGAGCGCGCGCGGGCTGGATGTAGCGTCGCTTGGTCAGAGCGACCGCGTGGACGTCATTCGCCACCTCAACGGCAACGGGGTGTTCATGCTCAAGGGCGCCGTGGCCTGCGCCGCCACCGCGCTGGGCATCTCGGAGCCCAGCGTCTACCGCTACCTGCAAAAAGTCCGCAAGGAAGGCTAACCCGCTGATTCCTTGGGAGCGGAGGAAAACGGATCATTTTTGTCGCATCGCTTGACAAAAGACCCTGCAGCTCGCACTGCAGGGTCTTTTTGCATGTCATGTTTAGTTGTTGCCAACGCCTTAGAGAGCGGCGACGACCTCGATCTCAACCAGACCGCCGGCCGGAAGGGCGGCAACCTGGAAGGCGCTGCGCGCGGGGAACGGGGCCTCGAACTTGGAGGCGTAGATCTCGTTCACGGCAGCGAAGTCGGCGATGTCGGCCAGGTAGACCGTGGTCTTGACGACATCGGCAAAGGTGGCGCCGGCAGCGGTCAGCAGAGCCTCGACGTTAGCAAGGGACTGCTTGGCCTGGGCCTCGACGCCCTCGGGCAGCTTGCCGGTTGCGGGGTCGATGCCCAGCTGGCCGGACAGGAACACCATGTTGCCGGTCTGGATACCGGGGGAATACGGGCCGATGGCTGCGGGTGCGTTATCGGAAGACACGACGGTCTTGCTCATGTTTTTCTCCTTACGATCAGATAGAGAGCGTGAGCGCGGCGTTCGCACCGGGAGGCACAATTCGGTCTGAACACCGCGCTTGATTTGGGATAGTACTCAAGGTTTCCGCGCGATGCAAGATTATTATCACGTTGCGAGAATAATTTATCGCCCAACGGCACCTGTCGGCCGCTGAACGGCACGACCGGACGGTGAAGCTCAAAATGACCCGTTTCCCTCCGTCCCCATCGGATCAGGTAATCCATAGGGGACGGAGGGAAACGGGTCATTTTTGCTGCAAGGACTGCTGAAGACTTTATCCCGCTTGGAGCACGGGCATCGCCCGCCGCAACAGCACCACTATACTTTTGAGTATCTGAGCATTTTGAAAGGCAGGATATGACCGCAACCGCCAGTCGAACCACCAACCGCAGACCCGAGCTTTTGGCGCCCGCCGGAGGGCCCGAGCCCTTTGCCGCCGCACTCGCCGCCGGGGCAGACGCCATCTACTGCGGCATGGGCAGCTTCAACGCCCGCCGCAAGGCCACCAACTTTACCGACGAGGCCTTTGAGCAAGCCTGCCGCGCCGCACATCTAGCCGGGTCGCGCGTCTACGTCACGGTCAACATCGTCATCAAGCAGTCCGAGATGAGCGATGCGCTGCAACTCATCCATCGCTGCTCCACGCTGGGCGCCGATGCCTTCATCATCCAGGACTGGGGCCTGTTCTTTGAGGTCAAGCGCACGATGCCCGGCATCGAGACGCACATCTCAACCCAAGCAAACATCCACGACGACCGCGGAACCCTTTGGTGCCGCGAGCAGGGCGCCGACCGTGTGACCCTCTCGCGCGAGCTTTCCATCGACGAGATTGCCGCCATTCACGATGCCGCGCCCGATGTGGACCTTGAGGTCTTTAGCCATGGTGCCATCTGCTTTTGCTACTCGGGCCTGTGCCTGCTTTCGAGCTTTGCCATGGCGGGACGATCGGCCAACCGTGGCATGTGCGCCCAGCCCTGCCGCCTGCCCTACAAGCTGATCGACGAGAACGGTCGCGCACTCTCCCCCGCCGGCCGCGAGCGTGCGCTATGCCCACGTGACACCAACACTTCACAGCTTGTTCGCCGTCTGTATGACGCCGGCGCCGCGTCGCTCAAGCTCGAGGGCCGCATGAAGGCGCCCGATTACGTGTACTCCATCGTTGATGTATATCGTCACGAAATTGACGACATGCTATCCGGAGCCACCGTTGCCAAGGACGAGGAAGCCGCCCGCCAGCGCCAGCTCAAGCGCTGCTTCAACCGCGACTTTACGCACGCCTATCAGGACGGCACCTCGGGCGACGAAATGATGAGCTACGAGCGTTCCAACAACCGCGGCCAGATCGTGGGCACGGTGCTGGGCAGCCGCCCGGCCAACCGCGATGTGCGCGGTCTCAAGCCCGACGACCGCCGTCGCCGCGCCGCCATCGCCCGCATTGAGCTGTTTGAGCCCGTGGGCAAAGGCGACCTGCTGGAGCTTCGCCACGATAACGAGTTTGACCAGTTCCTGACCACCATTGCTGCCGATGATGCCGCCGCAGGCGACATCATCGAATGTCGCGTACCCCGCAGCATGCCCGAGGGCTGCCGCGTCCGCGTGATTCGCAGCCAGCGTGCCATCGACGCCGCCGGCGCCGCGCTCAAGCGCGATGTGCTGCGCCGCCGAGCTGTTGATGCGTCCGTCGTGGCGCGCCTGGGCGAGCCGTTTACCGTCACACTCACCTGCTGTGACAGCCCCGCGCTCACCGCCACCGCCACAGGCTTCACCGTCGAGGCCGCCAAGACCCGCGCCGTCGAGGCGGCAGACCTGGTTGAGCATGTGGGCCGCATGGGCTCCTCGCCCTTTGAGGCAGCGAGCTTTGACGTTTCGCTCGACGCCGGCTGCGGCATGGGCTTCTCCGCCGTTCACAAGGTGCGCGCCGCCGCTTGCAAGGCGCTGGAAGAGGCCATTCTGGCGCCGTACGAGGAGCGCGCGAAAACTCTCGAGATTCCGGTGCTCGACAAATGTACGCGCGCTATGCCCGAGCATTACCGCGATGAGCCGCAGATCTGCGCCGCCGTCACCACGCTCGAAGCCGCCGAGGCAGCTCGCGCCGAGGGCGCCACGCGCATCTACATGACCACCGATGCGCTCGATGCGGCCGAGCTCTCCCCCGCCGATGCGTTTGAGCAGGGCATCGTACCCGTACTCGACGAGGTCTGCCGCGCCGTCGACCACGAGCGCGTCGATCCCTGGATCAATGCCGGAGCTACCGTCGCCGTCGGTAATATCTCCGAGCTCGCCGTAGCCGCGCAGGCCGGCGCCACGGCCGAAATTCGCTCTTGCCTGCCGGTGCACAACACGCCCTGCATGGAGGCGCTTGCCGAGCGCGGAGCCGGTGCGTTTTGGCTCTCGCCCGAAATCACGCTCGACGAGATTGTCTCGCTCGGTGCCGCCGCGCCCGCGGCTTTGGGCATCACCGTCTTTGGCCGCCCGCGCGTCATGACAAGCGAGCATTGCATTCTGCAGGTTGCCAACGGCTGCATCCACGATTGTGTCAACTGCCGTCTGCGTGCCCGCAAGCTCTCGCTCAAGAATATCGACGGAAAGGTCATGCCCGTCCGCACCGACATCCACGGCCGCTCTCGCCTGTACGATGCCTACCCCATCGACCTCACGCCGCAGATTCCTCAGCTGCTCGATGCCGGCGTGCGCCGTCTCATGGTGGACGGAACGCTGCTCGAGGCAGATGAGGTGGGCCGTGCCGTCGCCCGCGTCCGTCGTGCCGTCGAAGCCGCGCAGGCCGGCCGCAAGCCCGCCGCCCGCCTACGCGGGGCGACCTCGGGCTGCATGTTTGTGGGAATCAGCTAACCGAAAGGCTTACACGTGAACGAAGAACCTCAAGTCCTCTACTGCGACGCCTGGCTCATGGCCATCGACAAGCCCGCCGGCATGATCGTCCACGGCGACGGCACCGGCGAGCGCACACTCACCGACTACGCCAGCGACCTGCTGCTGGCGATGGGCGACGGCTTTGCCGCGACCGATATGCAGCCGCTCAACCGCCTAGACCGCGACACCACCGGCGTGGTGCTGTTCTCGCTCGACAAGCAGACGCAGCCCGCCTTTGACCAGATGGTCATCGACCACGCTTTCGAAAAGCACTACCTGGCGCTCGCCGAGGGCAAGATCGACTGGAACGAAAAGCTCATCGACAAGCCCATCGCCCACGACCGTCACGACAGCCGCAAGATGCGCGTCGGCGCCAGCGGCAAGCCGTCTCAGACGCGCGTGAAGGCGCTCAAGCGTCTTAAGAGCCGTCGTGGCCTGCCCACGCGCTCGTATATCGATGTCGAGCTGCTCACCGGCCGCAAGCACCAAATCCGTGTACATCTGGCGAGCGAGCGTCATCCCCTGGTAGGCGACGAGCTCTACGGCACGCCGCGTCCCTGCGGCCTGATGCTCCATGCCCACAGCGTGTCCTTCACGCATCCCGTAACCGGTGAGCACATCCACATCGAAGCCCCCTGCCCCTGGGAGCCCTAAACCACCACAAAGGGACAGGCACCTTTATGGTGGTTTTGCCGCGATGGCTCAGCCGCGGTCCCAAAACGTCTCGATCTGTAACAGTTAGAACCCGTTTTCCGGTCTATCTGTTACAGATCGAGACATTCGAATCCCTCTCAAGGAAAAATCTCAATCTGTAACAATAACTCGGCAAAATCGGCCCAAGATGTTACAGATTGAGATATTCGGATCCCACCGGAGAAATCATCTCGATCTGTAACATCTGGAGCCCATATCCCTCTCTTCCTGTTACAGATCGAGACAAATCCCCAAACAGCAAAAGGCGGCAACGTCCCTGGTGGACGTTGCCGCCTTTCCATTGGCAAGACCCTTCCGCTCCCGCTACTCGGTAGCCTTGTCGAGAGGCTTCTTAAGGAAGCTCAGAACCAAGCAGCCGACCACAGCGCCGATAGCAAGGGCCAACAGGTACTGCACCGGGTTCGTGATGACCGCGATAACCCAGGCGCCACCGTGCGGAGCGGGGCTCGCGCAACCAAAGAGCATCGACAGACCGCCGGCGGTCGCAGATCCCAGGATGCAGGCGGGCAACACGCGAAGCGGATCGGCCGCGGCAAAGGGAATGGCACCCTCGGTGATAAACGACAGACCCATGATGTAGTTCACCAGGCCTGCCTTGCGATCGGCCTCGGTCCAGCGGTTCTTAAAGAACGTCGTGGAGAGCGCGATGACCAGCGGCGGTACCATACCACCCGCCATGACGGCAGCCATGATCATATTGCCCTGCAGCGTTTGCTCGGCAAGGGCCGCGGTGCCAAAGACATATGCGGCCTTGTTGATGGGACCACCCATGTCGGTCGCCTGCATGCCGGCGCAGATAATGCCCAAAAGAACGATGCTCGTGCCCGAAAGACCGTTGAGCGCGCCGCTAATGGCGGTGTTGATAACGCCCATAATCGGGTTAACGGCCATCATAAAGAGACTCGTAAAGAGAATGCCCAGCACGGGGTAGATGAGCATGGGCTTGATACCGTCGAGCGACTCGGGTAGCACGCTTGCAGCCTTCTTGAGCGCATTGACGATAATGCCGGCGGCAAAACCGACCAGCAGCGCGCCCAAAAAGCCAGCAGAGACAAGCTGAGCCTGGGCATCGGCATCCATTGCCGTGGTGAGATAGCCCAACGTAAAGCCCTGCTTTGCAATCCAGCCACCCACAAAGCCCGCGGCCAAGCCCGGACGGTCAGCAATGGACATGGCAATATAGCCCGCAAGGATGGGGAGCATAAAGTTGAACGCCTGGTTGCCCGCAAGGTTAAAGAAGGCCGCGACCGGAGTGCTGTGGCCGTATGCGCTCGTGCCCAGTCCCGCCTGGTCCAGCAAGAACGAAAGCGCCATGAGGATGCCGCCGCCAACAACAAAGGGGAGCATGTGCGAAACGCCGTTCATCAGGTCCTTATAGACCCTGCGGCCCAAACCCTCGGATTCGCCCTCGGCAGCCGCCTGTACCGCGGCGCCGCCGGACACATGATGAATAGGCGCATTGCCCGCAAGCGCAATATTGATAAGTTCCTCGGCGTCATTAATGCCACGCGTCACCGCACAGGAGTAAACCGACTTGCCATCGAAGCGATCGAGCTCGACATTTTTATCCGCCGCAATGATGACGCCCTTGGCACCAGCGATGTCTGCCGCGGTCAGTACATTTTTAGCGCCGCCCGAACCCTGAGTCTCGACCTTAATGCTCACGCCCATCTTGGCTGCCTGGTCTTCCAACCCTTTGGCCGCCATAAATGTGTGAGCAATGCCCGTTGGACATGCCGTGATGGCTACGACATCGTAAGTGCCGCCCCCAACCTTCTCGTTTGCAGCTGACATGTTTCCTCCTTTTGCACAAGCAGGCCCAGCCCTCCCCTTCTGAGGGTCACAACCTGCGTATTACCTTGTGTTTGAGTGATTGATAGCGCCGAAGTGACGGCGCTTTTAAGCGATATCTATACGATGGCCCCGGCGGGCATGATCACGTCGTATGGAAACAGGGGTACTGGGAAATCATGCCCGACGGGGCCATCGGAACCACCACAATGGGGACAGGCACCTTTGTGGTGGTTTTGGCCTTACTTCGCCCCGTTGCTAAACCGTGATGACGTTTTCCATCGTCTGGTACTTGGCGGGCACCTCGCCCGCGGTGATAACCGTTGCGTCACGGAAGTCCGCGAATTTTACGGGAGCCACCATGCCAAACTTACTGGCGTCCGAGATTACGAAGCGTTTGGCTGTATGGCGCATCGAGATACGCTTGACCTGCGCTTCCTCGATATCGGGCGTCGTAAAGCCCTGCTCGGCGGCAATGCCGTTAGAACCCCAAAAGCCGCAGTTAAAGTTGTAGCGGTCTAGGGTTGCCAGAGCATCGGGGCCAACGAGCGCCTCGGTCTCGGGTTTAAGCTCGCCGCCCAGCACCACGGTGCGCATGCCGCGCACAGCGAGATGCTGAGCATGGAGCACGGAATCAGTCACATAGGTGACCGATTCGAGATGCGGAAGATGCTCGATGAGTCTGAGCGTTGTCGAACCCGAATCGATGTACACAAAGCTCTCGGGCTCCACGAGCGCCGCGGCGCGGGCGCAGATACGCTCCTTGTCGTCGTTATGGAGATCACTGCGCTCACTGATCGTTAGGTCGCGCGTCACGTGCGCGCGCTCAAGACTTGTCGCGCCACCGTGCACCTTGGCGATGCGGTGCGCTCGGTCGAGCGTCTGTAGGTCGCGTCGAATGGTAGAGGCCGTCACGCCCAGGGCATCGGCAAGCTCGGGCACCGTTACCGAGCCAGCCTGCTGCACCATCGACACGATCGTATTGAGCCTATCTTCCGCAAGCATCGCTTACTCCTCCTCGGGGTAGACGACTCCCCAATCGGCGCGGAGCTTGGTCATGAGCTCCATCACATCAGAAGCATAATCCAGAAGCTCACGCTTGGAATCGTCGCCGGCGACGGCCTGCTCGAGGTCAGCCATCTCGTAGCACAGGGCATAAGCCTCGGTGCCCGCGGCGACCTCCTCGCGATGACCGTCCGCGGTCCACACGATCGTCGCGTGATCGGCGCGCGGATACTCGTTGACCTCGACATAGCAATTGTCAAAGCTGATAACCGAGCGCTTTGGCTGCTTGGAGTGGAGCGTAAGGCTCACGACGCCCAGCTGCTGCTCGGCATTGCGGCAGACGATGCCGCCTGCAACGTCCACGCCGGTCTCGCAGGTGTTACCCAGAGACACGACCTCGACGGGCTGGCTCGCCATAAACAGGCGCATGACGGACAGGGCGTATACGCCAATATCGAGCATGGCACCGCCGGCGAGGTTGCGATTGTAGAATCGGTTGGTCAGGTCGCCGTACTCCTTGTAGCTACCAAAGTTGAGCTGAGCGAGGTTCATGCGGCCAAACTCGCCGGCATCCATGCGGCGGCGCAGCTCTTGATACAAGGGCATGTGGAGCACCGTGGTAGCGTCCATAAGGACCACGTTGCGTTCGGCGGCAATGGCGCGGGCCTCATCGAGCTCGGCGGAGTTGAGCGTGATGGCCTTCTCGCAGAGAACGTGCTTGCCGGCCGCCAGGGCGGCGCGCAGATAGGTGATATGGGTGTTGTGCGGGGTGGTGATGTAGACGGCGTCGATGTCAGGATCGGCGTAGAGATCCTCAACCGTGTCATAGACCTTCTCGACGCCGTACTGGTCGGCAAAAGTCTGAGCCTTGGTGAGCGTGCGGTTGGCAACGCCCGTAAGCTTGCGGCCGGCCAGGGCAAGGGACTGAGCCATCTGGTTGGCAATAACGCCGCAACCGATCACAGCCCAACGGAGCTCGGGAGCCGTAAAGATGTCGTTAGGGAACGGCTTGTCCTGGACCGAAGCAAATGCTGCTTTGGCGGCTGCCGCGGCGTCGAGTGGAGCCTGCTTGGAATCTGCCATTATGTGTCTCCTGTGTCATAGAACGTCTTGCATTTCTGACAGCTCTATATTCGCACAAACACGCGCGTCTGTGCGCGTTTTTGCGTATCTCACCGCTAAACGGTCATTATTGCCCCGTAAACGGCGCATATATACGCATAAGTGCGTAATTAAACGCAATCTAACGCGCATAAACGCGCACACAAGCAATTTATACAGCACGACCCGCTCATTTATGCGTACCCAGTTAGGGTACTCATTTAAGTCTGTCCCCAATGAGTGGGGATAGAAAAAGGCCCGGGTGCCGTGGGGCATCCGGGCCTTTGCTAGCAACTTGATGTTGCGGGCAGCTTAGAACTTGTGGCCGCACTTCTTGCAGACGCGCAGCTTGTTCTTGCCGTCCTTCTCGTGACCGACGCGGGTAACCTTACCGCACTCGGGGCAGACGAGATTGACGTTGGAGGCGTCGATGGGAGCCTCCTGCGAAACGATGCCGCCCTGCTGGTTGGCAGCGTTGGGCTTGACGGCCTTCTTGACGACCGAAACGCCCTCGACAACGACCTTGTTCTCGGCGGGGAGAGCACGCAGGATAACGCCCTGCTTGCCGCGATCCTTACCAGAGAGAACCTGGACCTTATCGCCCTTCTTGATATACATATATCTCCCCTAACTACAGGGTCTCGGGAGCGAGCGAGACGATCTTCATGTACTTCTTGTCACGAAGCTCGCGAGCGACGGGCCCGAAGATACGGGTGCCGACGGGCGAACCATCGTTGTTGATGACAACGCAGGCGTTCTCATCAAAGCGAATGTAGGAGCCATCCTTGCGGCGGATCTCCTTAACGGTGCGAACGACGACGCAACGGACAACGTCCTTCTTCTTGACGTTGGCGCCAGGGGTAGCCTCCTGGACAGCACCGATGAACACATCGCCGATGCCTGCATAACGACGCTTGGAACCGCCAAGCACCTTGATGCAGCGAATCTTGCGAGCGCCGGAGTTGTCGGCGACGTTCAGCATGGTTTGCATCTGAATCATGGTAGATGTTCCTCCGAACTAAGAACCGAAGAGAGGTGCGCAGCCTTTATACGGCCCGTGGTATGCAAGCCAGGCATACGCACATCTTCGGAAACGTACAAGTCGTAAGAGCGACTGCTTATTTAGCGCGCTCGACGACCTCGATGAGGCGCCAACGCTTCATCTTGGACATAGGACGGGTCTCCATAACGCGGACGGTATCGCCCACGCCAGCCGTGCACTCCTCGTCGTGAGCGTGCAGCTTCTTGGAGCTGGTCATCATCTTGCCGTACTTGGGGTGACGCTTGCGCTCGGTGATGGTGACAACAATGGTCTTGGCACCGGAGACGGAGGTAACGACACCCGTACGGACCTTACGCGAGTTACGCGAATCAGTCATGTTCTCTCCTTAGGTCCTACTCGGCGACAGCGGACTTCTCCGCTGCGATCTCGCGGGCGCGCTGCTCCGTGAGGACGCGAGCGATGTCCTTCTTCACGGTGTTGACGCGAGCGGTGTTGTCCAGCTGGCTGGTGGCCATCTGGAAACGAAGGTTAAAGAGCTCGGCGCGCATTTCCTTCAGCTTCTCAACGAGCTGAGCGTCCGAGAGCTCACGAATCTCTGCGGGCTTCATTAGTTTTCCTCCTTGGCGGCGGCGGCGTCCTCAGCAGCCCACTTGGCCTCGAGAGCGGCCTCCTCAGCCATCTCCTTCTCGATGCGCTGCTCAGCGTTCTTGGCAGCAACAATCTTGGTCTTGATGGGGAGCTTGTGCTGCGCAAGACGCAGAGCCTCGCGAGCGACCTCCTCGGGAACACCCTTGACCTCGAACATGATGCGGCCGGGCTTGACGACGGCCACCCACTCCTCGGGGTTACCCTTACCAGAACCCATGCGAGTCTCGGCAGGCTTCTTGGTGATGGGCTTATCGGGGAAGATCGTGATGTAGACACGACCGCCACGCTTCATGTAGCGGGTCATGGCAATACGAGCGGCCTCGATCTGACGGTTGGTGATCCAATGGGCCTCGAGGGCCTGGATACCAAACTCGCCGAAATGCAGCTCGGTATTACCCTTGGCCTGGCCCTTCATGGAGCCACGCTGCACCTTGCGGTGAAGAATACGCTTAGGGGCAAGCACTACTGACCCCTCCTCTCGGAGTTACGACGACGAGGACGGGAAGAGCCCTCGAGTGCAGGGTTGGGAACAGGCTGGCCCGGGAGCTTCTCGCCCAGGTAAATCCAGACCTTCACGCCGCAAGCGCCCATGGTGGTGTTGGCGACAGCCGTGCCGTAGTCGATCTTGGCACGGAGGGTGTGCAGAGGCACGCGACCCTCGCGGTACCACTCACGACGGCCCATCTCGGCACCGCCGAGACGACCGGAGCACTGGATACGGATGCCCTTAGCGCCGGCCTTGCGGGCGGACTGGACAGCCTTGCGCATAGCGCGACGGAAGGCAACGCGGCCCTCGAGCTGCTCGGCGATAGACTGAGCAACGAGGTTGGCGTCGAGCTCGGGGCGCTTGATCTCGACAACGTCGACGGAGAGCTGGCCCTTGGAGACGCCAGCGACCTTCTCGAGCTCGGTGCGGAGGGTATCGATCTCGGCACCCTTCTTACCGATGACAACGCCGGGGCGAGCGGTGAGGATAATGACCTTCACCTTGTCGCCAGCGCGCTCGATCTCGACGCGGGAGACAGCTGCGCGGGAAAGACGCTTCTCGAGGTACTTGCGGATCTCGAGATCGTTACCGAGGGTCTTAGCGTAATCCTTCTCTGCGAACCAGCGGGAGCGCCAGTTCTCGGTGATGCCAAGACGGAAGCCGGTGGGGTAGACTTTCTGACCCATACAGCTTTACGCCTCCTTTCGAGGAGCAACGACGACGGTGATGTGGGAAGTACGCTTCAGAATGCGAGAAGCGGAACCCTTGGCGCGGGGACGGATGCGCTTAAGCGTCGGACCCTCGTCAACATAGGCAGCGGCGACAACCAGGTTGTCGGCACGCAGACCGTTGTTGTTCTCGGCGTTCGCAACGGCGGAACGGAGAACCTTCTCGACATCCACGGCGACGGCGCGGTCGCAGAAGTGGAGGATGTCGAAGGCCTGAGCGACAGGCTTGCGGCGGATCAGATCGACCACCAGGCGGGCCTTGCTGGGGGAAACACGCACGTACTTAGCGACGGCGCGAACCTCGGTGGCCTCAGTTTCAATAGACTTAGTTGCCATTTACGGTTAACCCCCTATTTGGCCTTGTGGCCACGGAACGTACGAGTCGGCGCGAACTCGCCGAGCTTGTGACCAACCATGGACTCGGTAACATACACGGGCACATGCTTGCGGCCGTCGTGGACGGCGATGGTGTGACCAACCATCTCGGGGAAGATGGTGGACGCGCGGGACCAGGTCTTCACGACGTCCTTCTTGCCAGCCTCGTTCATCGCGGTGATACGCGAGAGAAGGCGAGTCTCCACGAACGGGCCCTTTTTGAGACTTCTGCTCATAAGTGCTTTCTCCTAAAACTCGGTATCCGAAATTACTTCTTACGGCGACGAATGATGTGCTGGTTCGAGACCTTCTTCTTCTTGCGCGTACGAAGGCCCTTCGTCGGCTTACCCCAGGGGGTAACAGAGGGACGACCAGAGGTGTGGTTCTTGCCCTCGCCACCGCCGTGCGGGTGGTCGACAGGGTTCATGACGGTACCGCGGACGGTCGGGCGCACGTTCATGTGACGCTTACGGCCGGCCTTGCCGATGACGATGTTGGAGTGATCGGCGTTGCCGACCTCACCGACGGTGGCGCGGCAGGTAACGAGGATGCGGCGCATCTCGGAGGAAGGCATACGGACGATGGCGTACTTGCCCTCCTTACCCATCAGCTGGCAGGAGTTACCGGCGGAACGGGCGATAGCAGCGCCCTTGCCCGGCTGGAACTCAACGGCGTGGATGAGCGTACCGACGGGGATGTCAGCGAGGGGCAGAGCGTTGCCCGGCTTGATGTCGGCGTCAGAACCGGACATGATGGTCTGACCGACCTCGAGGCCCTTGGGGGCCAGGATGTAGCGCTTCTCACCGTCAGCGTAGTGCAGCAGAGCGATGCGAGCGGAACGGTTCGGATCGTACTCGATCGTGGCAACCTTGGCGGGCACGCCGTCCTTGTTGCGCTTGAAGTCGATCACACGGTAACGACGCTTCACGCCGCCGCCCTGGTGGCGGGTGGTGATGCGGCCGTTGTTGTTACGACCGGCCTTCTTGGGCAGGGGCTCGAGAAGAGACTTCTCGGGCTTGGTGCAGGTGATCTCGGAGAAGTCGGAGATCGTCTGCCAACGCCTACCAGCGGAGGTCGGCTTAAGGTGCTTTACAGCCATTACAATCCCTTTCAATAGGAATCCGTTAGCCATCGCAGACAGGGATTCGAGGTTCTGCCTCGGGTGCGACGACACCGGACGTATACACGGTTCCGGGCGTGTCCATTTAATACGCCCAAAACCTTGAGCTCCCGCCTCCCCTATTTGGGAGGCATGAGCTCACTCAACAGCAGCGAGTCTTAGGCCTGGTTGCCAAAGACCTCGATGGTGTCGCCCTCGGCCAGCGTGACGATGGCCTTCTTCCAAGAACGGGTCTTGCCGGCGACATAGCGCACGCGCTTGGTCTTGGGCTTGACCGTCAGGGTGTTCACGCGAACGACCTTGACGCCGAAGATCTCCTCGACAGCGTCCTTGATCTGATACTTGTTAGCATCCTTGGCGACCTCGAACGTGTACTTGTTCAGCTCCATGCCGGAGAAGGAACGCTCGGACACGATCGGACGGATGATGATCTCGTGGGCGGTCATTTATGCAAGCACCTCCCCGAAGTGAGCGGCGATGTCGGCGGGCATCAGCACGGCGTTGTTGTTGACGAGATCGTAGGTGTTGGCCTCGTCAGCGGTGATGATGAACGTCTTGGGAATGTTGCGGAACGACAGGTAGGCGTTGACGTCCTCATCGCGAACGATGATGGTCAGACGCTTGCCCTCAAGGCCGAGAGCCTTGAGCATGGCGACGGCAGCCTTGGTGGAAGGCTTCTCGAAGCTGTAGTCGTCGACGAGCACGAGCTCGCCATCGGCCAGCTTGGCGGACAGCGCGGAGCGCATAGCCAGCTTGACCTCCTTGTTGTTCATACGCTTAGCGTAGGAACGGGGCTTGGGGGCGAAGACAACGCCACCGTGACGCCACTGGGCAGCACGGATGGAACCCTGGCGGGCACGGCCGGTGCCCTTCTGACGCCAAGGCTTCTTGCCGCCACCGGAAACCTCAGAGCGGCCCTTAGCGGACTGGGTGCCCTGACGCCAAGAGGCCATCTGGCACTTGACGATGTGGTGCATAACGTGGATGTTCGGCTCGATGCCGTACACCTCAGCGGCGAGCTCGGCCTCGGCGACCTTCTTGCCCTCGCTGTTCTTTACTTCAAACTTTGCCATTTAAGTGTTCTCCTTGGTATGACGCTGGGCTAAATGGGCTGGGCCCTTAGGCCATACGGATGGCGACGAGACCATTCTTGGCACCCGGGACAGCGCCCTTGACCAAGATGAGGTTCTGCTCGGCATCGATGCGGACAACGGAAAGGTTCTTGACGGTAACGCGCTCGTTACCCATGTGACCGGCCATCTTGACGCCCTTGAGGACGCGCGCAGGATAGGCGCACTGACCGATAGAACCGGGGTGACGCTGGAAGTGAGAACCATGCGTCATAGGACCGCGGCGCTGACCCCAGCGCTTGATGCGACCCTGGAAGCCCTTACCCTTGGAGGTACCGATGACGTCGACCTTCTCGACATCAGCGAAATCAGCGACGGTGACGACCTCGCCGACCTTGTGCTCCTCGCCGTTCTCGACGCGGACCTCACGAAGGAAGCGGACAGGCTCGACGCCAGCCTTGGCGAAGTGACCAGCCATGGGCTTGTTCACGTTCTTGGCCTTGATGTCGCCGAAACCGATCTGGACGGCGTCATAGCCGTCGGTTGCCTGAGTTTTAACCTGCGAGACAGCGCAGGGGCCAGCCTGGATGACCGTGACGGGAACGACGTTGTCGTCCTCGTCCCAAACCTGGGTCATGCCAATCTTGCGGCCGAGAATCATGCTGATCAAGATATGATCCCAACTCTCGCGTGGTCTTGGGACAATGCGTACACCACCGAGCGTACGCCCCTAGAGGACCACTACTTACACGACGTGCTCCCCAGCCTTGTATTTCGCCCGGACTACCTGACAACCCTATTAAGCAGGCATTTTGTCCAGCCAGAATACTCCCCTGGTTTCACACAGCTGTTTAGTATACACGGCTGCGGGCGTATCCATCGAGATTCATATTTCACTCACATTGTTTACGCAGGTAAAGTGCGTGGCACGTTCCCAGTGTGCGGCGGAGGGGGCGGGCCTGAGACATATTAAGGTTGCTGCTCTACAGTCCTGCTCACGACGGAGAGCACATTAAGTGCTCTCCTGTTCGTGCGGAACTCGCGACAACCTTAATATGTCTCAGGCCCGCCCCCTCCGCCGCACACTGGGAACGCCACGTTGATGTCTGCTTAACTCTGCTCGCTCAGACTAATGACTTTGTTGGGGGTCCACTATTTGCTGGAGGGTGAACTTACATTGATGAGGCTCGCCTTCTGCTTGTGGCTTTGCCTCATCGAAATCGAAGATCATGATGGCGCAGTTGGGGAGTTTTGCTGGGAGCTCGAAGCCCTCTGGGGCTGCAGCCTTGATGAATTGGCGGCTGGCGCTGCCGTGGCTTACTGCTAGGAGGGTTTCGGTGTCCTCGGAGTCCATGAGATTAGTGAGGGTGCCTACCATGCGTTCTTGCAGTGCGCGGCTTCCTTCTCCTCCGAAGGGGACCAGATCCTCGCCCGGATCCCAGACGTCGGTGGGCAGCGCGCCGTGCGGGCCTTCTTCGAAGGTGCCGTAGCAGCGCTCGATAATGCCTTCGCAGGGCTCGGCTGCTGCGTCCGGGCCGAGGAGCTCGCATGCGACGAGACTTGCCGTGTCCATGGCTCGGCCTAAGGGTGATGAGACCACTCTGTCGGGAACGACGCCGTGGGCTTTGAGCCATGCGGCTGCCATCCCGGCTTGCTGACGGCCTAAGTCGGTGAGCGGTGAATCGCAGCGGCCCTGGACCAGCTTTTTGACGTTGAACTCCGTCTGGCCGTGGCGGAGTAGATACAGCTTCTTCATGCTCTCCCCTTCTGCATAACCTGCTTTGCCGGCACAGCCTTACTCGTGGGTATGTCCTACGTAGTCTTCGTCGATCGTAATCTTGGCAATCGACTTGGGATATTCCGATTCGACCCGTTGTGCCAGCGCGTGCTTTACGTCTTCGGCACTCATCTGCAGATCCGAGGGACGCACGCAGTCAAAGATCACGTTGGTGTGCGTAGGACCCGGCACGCAGCGCAGGTCATGAATCGAGAGGCGGCTATCGATCTCCTGGGCCATGACGTGAATGCGCAAGCGCATGCTCGCCACCTTTGGATCGTCGGTCACGATGGGGTCGTAGTGAAGCGTGACGATCATGCCGTCCTCGTCCCTAAACGACTGCTCGATGTTATCGAGCGTGTCGTGACTTTCCATCGGGCTGGCCTCGGCTGCCATCTCAGCGTGAGCGCTTGCGAACTTCCTGCCCGGGCCGTAGTCGTGAACCATCAGATCGTGAACGCCCAAAACGCCGGGGTAGCTCATGATCTTGTCTCGAATGTGCTTGACCAGCTTAGGATCGGGCGCCTGACCCAAAAGTGGGCTCACCGTATCCTGGATGAGTTCAAAACCGCTCCAGCCAATATAGGCGCCAACGGCAAGGCCGACCCATGCGTCAAGATTGATGTGCGTCACCTGCGAAACAATCGCACATGCCAGCACGGCGCCTGTGGCAAGGACATCGTTCTTGGAATCCTGCGCGGTCGCATGCAGCGTCTCGGACTCAATGCGATCGCCGAGCTTTTGGTTGAGGGCCGCCATCCAGAGCTTTACGACCATCGAAAGCACTAGAACTGCCACCAGGGCAAGCGAGAACTCGACAGGTTCGGGGTGGATGATGCGCTCAACCGAGGACTTCACCAGCTCAACGCCGATCAGCAGCACGAGCGCCGCCACGACCAGACCCGAGAGATACTCGTAGCGGCCATGTCCGTAAGGATGCTCGGGGTCCGCCGGCTTGCTCGCCAGCTTAAAGCCCAGCACGCTCACGATATTCGAGCTGGCATCGGACAGGTTGTTCATGGCATCCGCCACAATCGAAACCGATCCCGACAGCACACCAATTGCGCCCTTCGCAGCACAAAGCGCAACATTAGCGAGAATACACACCATGCCCGTCAACGTGCCCACGCGCGCACGGTCGCCCTGCGCACGACGAACGATCCACTCGACCATCTTCATCAGCCCCCACGGTACTGCCTATATATATCTATTGCTCAAACGGATTGTAGTGTAGCCACTTTGTCCTTCAGATACAAAAAGGCCGCGACCCACACGGGCCACGGCCTTGGAGCATGGCAAAGGAATCGTCCTTGTGTCGCACAGGTTTACGCGCTTACTTCGGCCACGCTCTTCGAGGTTTCGGGTGAATCGGCTCCGTCCTCCGTCGCCTGTTCCTTCGTCGGCAGCACACCAAAGCAGTAGCTCAGCGCCGCAGACACCGCAAATGCCGTGCCGCCGGCAGCGCAGCACCACAGCAGGTTCGAGATGCCGCCCGTGGCAAAGCCAATGACCATGAGGACATTCGTCATGCCGATGGTATAGGCCGTAACGTGGCCCACGGCCGCAACAAGGCCTCCGACGGCGCCGCCAATGGCCATGCACGTCAGGCACCTGCCATATTTAAAGCCGCAACCGTACAGCGCCGGCTCGCTTACGCCACCAAGCACACCCGAGATCGAATAGCCCAGCATGAGCGCCTTCTCGTCCTTATCCGCAACGCGGAGCGACGCGCCAAAGGGCATGCCCCAAACGGCGAACGTCGCCATCGTCGCGGCGATCAGGATGCACGAATCCGTTCCCACACTCATGAACTGCGCGTAGGCAAGCGATAGGACAACGTTGCTGACGCCGGCGATCTTTAGGAACTCCCAGCCCGCGGCAAGCCCCATGAGCGTGAGCAGCGACACGATGCCACCGGAATTGCCAAGCATAAACATAAGCTGGCCCAACAGCATGCCCAGATAGCTGCCCGCCGGTGCCGTAATACACAGCGAAACCGGAACCATGACAAGCATGGTCGCAAACGGAACAAACGAAAACGCCACGGCCCTAGGGATAACGCGCTTAAAGAAACACTCCACTCGCCATAGCACAGGCACCGAGATGAGAACCGGAATAACAGTCGTCGTGTAATCGTTGACCGGCGCGGGAAGCAGACCATACACGGAAGTCATCGATGCCCCCGTCGTCGATGCGGCATCGACGAGCTTAAGCAGATCGGGCGCAATCAATACGCCGCCCAGCATCATGCCTAGCTGCTCCGAGCAACCGAGCTGGCGGGCGGCCGCCCAACCAAGATAAATGGGCAAAAAGTAGTAGCCGGCGTTATAGAGCCAACTGTAGAACAGGCGATAGATTTCGGAATCGGCAGACCACAGGCCCAGCATACCTTCGCCCATAATGACGGCAACGGTGCGGAACAACGCCGCGCAGACAATAAACGGCAGCGCCGACATCATGCTTTTGGACAGATAGTCCACCACGGCCATGGCGTTTGATGAAACCGTCGTTGTAAACGAGGTGTTAGAAACTTGTGACATGGAACGCCTTTCCCAATATGACATGCGAGCTTTCCCTTTGTCACATCGTGCGGTACTGACCGATTGCGCGGTACTTTTCGTAGCGGAGGTTTGTGAGGGTCGCGTCGTCGAGCTGCCCAAGCGTATCGAAGGCATCAAATGCCGAGGACATGACGGCACCGGCGATCTCCTCATGCGACAGGCCCCTATCGTCAACAATGCCGTCGATGATGCCGAGCGCCAACAGATCGGGGGCCGTGAGCTTAAGCGCCTCGGCGGCCTCATTCGCGCGCTCGGTATCCTTCCACAGGATCGACGCACAGGCCTCGGGGCTCACGACCGAATAGGCCGAGCTCGAGAGCATCAGGATGCGGTCGGCCACGGACAGCGCCAGCGCGCCACCAGAGCCGCCCTCGCCTGTCACCACCGAGACAATCGGCGTCTTGAGGCCGCTCATCTCCATGAGATTCTGGGCAATCGCCTCGCCCTGGCCGCGCTCCTCGGCACCGATGCCGCAAAACGCGCCCGAAGTATCAGCCAGACACAGAACCGGTCGACCAAACTTTTCGGCCTGGCGCATAAGGCGACGCGCTTTGCGGTAGCCCTCGGGATGTGCCATACCAAAGTTGCGACGCATGCGCTCTTTGGTCGTGGTACCGCGCTCGACGGCGATAACCGTCACGGGTCGCCCGTCTTTCCAGCCAATGCCAGCCACCACGGCGGCGTCGTCGCCAAAGTAACGGTCGCCATGCAGCTCCACAAATCCATCCAGGCCCAGCGAGATCATCTCGCCCGCCGTGGCGCGATCTGCCGAGCGGGTCTGCTTGACAATCTCGAGCGCGGTTTTTGGTGCGGTCGAGCGCTTGAACAAGTGTCCCAGCTTTTTGCCGCGACGACCCGTATGCACGATCTCATGCGGTGCCCCCAGGCCGGGCGCGTGCCCTCCGTGCAGTGCCAGCAGCTCGCCTACCGTGAGCGCAATCTCGCCACGCGGAACAACGGCATCGCAAAAGCCGTGCTCCAGCAAAAACTCGGAGCGCTGGAATCCCTTGGGCAGGCGCTTGTGCATGTTCTGCTCGATCACGCGCGGGCCGGCAAATGCCGTCAGGGCATCGGGCTCGGCCAGGATAATATCGCCCTCCATGGCAAAGCTCGCGGTTACGCCTCCGGTCGTGGGGTCAGTGAGCACCGTGATATACAGGCCGCCCGCCTCGCTATGGCGCCTAACCGCCGCAGAAATCTTGGCCATCTGCATAAGCGATGTCACGCCCTCTTGCATGCGCGCACCGCCCGAAACGGTAAAGCCGACAACTGGCAATCCAAGCTCGGTCGCTCGCTCAAATGTGCGACAGATCTTCTCGCCCACCACGGAACCCATCGAGCCCATCATAAAGTTGGCGTCCATAAAGAAGAGCGCCGTATCGCAACCGCAGATTTTGCCCTTGCCGCACACAACGGCATCGCGCTCGCCCGAACGTTCGCTCACGCTCTTGAGCTTGTCGGCATAGCCGGGAAACGAAAGGAAGTCCTCCGGCGCCAGACTGGCATCCCATTCCTCAAACGTGCCCTCGTCAATCGTCATGTGCATGCGGTCGCGCCCGCTCACGCGAAAGTGTTTGCCGCAACGAGGGCAGACCTCGAGGTTGTCGTGCAGGCGCGCCTCATCGATCACGCGGCGGCACTCCGGGCACTTGATAAACACGTGGCGCGCGGGAAACTCGGCGCACGACTCGGTCATCGGTCCCTCGAGGACGTTGACCGTCTTCGCTTTTCTATTCATCAGCATAGAGATGCCCCATTAGATCGGTGTGATACATGCCCGACAAGAACTCGTCGTTTGCCAGCACGTCGAGCTGAAGCTCGCTGTTTTCGCTCACGCCCTCAATCACGAGCTCGCCCAGGGCCGAGCGCATCTTGCGAATGGCGCCGTCACGCGTGGGCGCACACACGATGAGCTTGCCGAGCATGGAGTCGTAGTACGGCGGAACTTTCGCACCGGCAAACATGGCGGAATCCCAGCGCACGCGCGGACCACCCGGCACACGCAACGCGGTGACCGTTCCGCATGACGGCAGAAAGTCTGGCGTTTCGGCATTGATGCGGCACTCCATAGCATGGTTGCGGACCGGCATGTCCTCCTGCTCAAAGGGCAGAGGCTGGCCGGCTGCCACGCGCAGCTGCCACTTGACCAAGTCGGTATCGGTCACAAACTCCGTAACCGGATGCTCCACCTGCAAGCGCGTGTTCATTTCCATAAAGTAGAAATTGCCGTCGTCCGAATACAGGAACTCGATGGTACCGGCTCCTTCGTAGCCGACGGCACGAGCCAGGTCACGCGCTGCCTTGTGCATGCGAGCACGAATGTCGTCGTGTCCGTCGAGGCACGGCGCGGGGCTCTCCTCGATTAGCTTTTGGTTGCGCCGCTGCACCGAGCACTCGCGCTCGCCGAGCGAAAACACATGGCCCTGCTTATCGGCCATAATCTGTACCTCAACGTGATGCGCCGGCGCGACGAACTTCTCCATGTAGCACTCGCCGTCGCCAAAAACGGCCTCGCCCTCGGCGCGTGCTTCAATAAAGGCCTTTGCCGCATCTTCCACGCGCTCGACCTTACGAATACCGCGACCGCCGCCGCCCGCACGCGCCTTAATAAGCACGGGGCAGCCAATGCGCTCAGCCTCGGCCGTTGCCTCCTCGGGACTTTTGAGCAAATCGCAGCCCGGCACGATGGGCACGCCCGCCGCGGCAGCCGTTCGACGTGCGGCGTCCTTGTCGCCCATGCTGTCGATCACCTTGGCCGAAGGACCAACAAACGCCAGGCCATACTTGTCGCAGTCGCGCACGAAGCTCGCCTTCTCGGAGAAAAAGCCATAGCCGGGATGAATTGCCTTAGCTCCCGACTTCACGGCACAGGTGAGCACAGCATCGTCGTTGAGGTAGCTCTCGGCAAGACGCGGGCCGCCGATGCAATACGCCTCGTCGGCAAGCTGCACGTGCAGCGCGTCCGCATCGGCCGTGGAGTAGACGGCGACGGTCTTGATGCCCATATCGCGGCACGCGCGGATAACACGGACCGCGACTTCGCCGCGGTTGGCGATGAGCACTTTGTCGAACATGAAGCCTTCCTTAACTTTCGTGCATGAGTGCAAAAGACATATCGGCGCGGCAGCAAACCTCACCGTTGACGCTCGCAGTACCCGTCGCAAAGCGGAACGGCCCGCGCGCACGCGTGATGGAGCACACCAGATCAACCGTGTCGCCCGGGCGCACCGGACGCTTAAAGCGCACCTTGTCCAGACTCGTGTAGAACGGCGTCGCGCCGCGCGCCTCCTCATCGCCCATCAGCAGCACGCAACAGTTTTGGGCGAGCATCTCGCACTGAATCACGCCGGGGACCACCGGGTTTCCCGGAAAATGCCCCTGCAAAAAGTACTCGTCGCCCGTGATCGTGATCTTGCCGTGGGCCTCGTCGCCCACCAGCTCGGCCTCGTCGAGCAAAAGCATCGGTTCGCGATGCGGCAACAGTTCCTTAAGCTCTTCTTTGTTCATGGATATCACCTATCCGATCCTCATGAGGCAGCTGCCAAACTCCACGAGGTCGCCGTCGGCCACGCAGATCTCGAGCACCTCGCCGTCTGCCTCTGCCGTTACCTCGTTGAGAACCTTCATGGCCTCGATGATGCAGAGCGTCTCGCCGGCCTTGACCTTAGAGCCCACGTGCACAAACGGCTCGTCGCCCGGCGCCGGGGCAGCATAGAAAACGCCGACCATGGGAGCGGTCACCTCGGTGCCCTTGGGCTCTGGTGCGGCGGCAGGTGTCTGCGCGGCGGGCTCCGGTGCGGCAGGCGCGACTGTGGGAGCTGCAACTGGAGCGGCCATAGCGCTCGGCATGGGCATGGGCACGGCAACCGGCTGTGCGGCGCTCGCGCGCTCGAGTTCGACCGCGGTGCCATCGGGCTCCTCAACGCGTACGCGCGTGAGGCCGCGGTCCTCCATAACATCGGCTATCTCGGCAAGTCTTTTGGAATCCATGCTCTAGCTCCTCGTATATCTACGCAGCGCGATGGCGGCGTTGTGTCCGCCAAAGCCCAGGTTGGTCGAAAGCGCCCAGGTAAGGTCGGCGCGAACCGCGCGATTGGGCGTGTAGTCAAGATCGCAGGCGGGATCGGGCGTGTGGTAGTTAATGGTCGGCGGCACCACGCCCTGCTCGAGCGCCATGGCGCAGGCCATGACCTCGATGGCGCCCGTGGCACCGATCATGTGGCCGGTCATCGACTTAGTCGACGAGACGTGCGCGGCGCGCGCCGCGTCCTCGCCGAGCGCACGCTTAATGCCCGCCGTCTCGGACGAATCGTTGAACTTGGTCGATGTGCCGTGGGCATTGATGTAGAGGCCCTCGGAAGGCCTGACGTCGCCCTCGGTCACCGCCAGCGATATCGCGCGGGCAATGCCGGCAGCCTCGGGATCAGGGCTCGTGATGTGATAGGCATCATCGGTGTTGCCGTAGCCCACGACCTCGGCATAAATGTGCGCACCGCGCGCCTGCGCATGTTCCATGCTCTCGAGCACGAGCACGCAGGCGCCCTCGCCCATCACAAAGCCATCGCGGTCTGCATCGAACGGGCGGCAAGCCGTCGCGGGATCAGGGTTGGTGGTCAATGCGCGGCAGGACGTAAAGCCCGCAACGGCATCGGGGATAATTGCGGCCTCGGCGCCGCCCGCGAGGATCGCGTCGGCATAGCCGTGCTTGATGGCGCGGAACGCCTCGCCCACCGCATGGGCCGAGGTTGCGCACGCGGTCACCACGGGCAGGGTCGGGCCCTTTGCCTTGTGGCGGATTGCGATATTGCCCGATGCCATGTTGGGGATCATCATCGCGATCATATAGGGCGATGCGCGGCGGGGCCCACGTTCGGCAATCGTATGGACGTTGTCGACGAGCGTCGTCATGCCGCCCACGCCCGAGCCCACGTAGACGCCCAGGCGCTCGCGATCGATGGCGCCTTCGACATCAAAGCCCGCATCGTGCATGGCCTCGTCCGAAGCCGCCATCGCAAACTGAACGCAGGGGTCGAGATGCTTGGCGTCACGCTTGCCAAAGTACTCGTTGCCGTCAAAGCCCTTGACCTCGGCCGCCACCTTAACGGCAAACGCATCGGTATCGAAGTGCGTGATCGGGCCGATGCCGCACGTGCCAGCACACATGGCCGCCCAGGTGGCAAGCGCGGTGTTGCCGAGCGGCGACACGGCACCTATGCCGGTGATTGCAACTCTCTGTTCCATCATGGTCTCCTCATCCAAGCCGTTCTTCGGCCCTGGTTTCTACATCGCCATTCCGCCGTCGACGCGCACGACCTCACCCGTAATGTAGGCAGCCGCATCACTCGCCAGAAAGCGCACTACGCCGGCCACCTCCTCGGGGCGCGCCATACGCTTAAGGGGAATCTGCTCCTCGGTTACCGTACGCACCTTCTCCGAGAGCTTTGCCGTCATATCCGTCTCGACAAACCCGGGGGCAACCGCGTTCACTCGTACGCCGCGGGGCGCAAGCTCGCGCGCCACCGCCTTGGTCAGGCCGATCACGCCCGCCTTGGAGGCAGCGTAGTTGGCTTGCCCGGCATTGCCCATCAGGCCCACGACCGAGCTCATGTTGACGACGCAGCCGCCGCGCTGGCGCATAAAGGTCTTGGTGAGCGCGCGCGTCGTGTTAAACGTTCCTTTAAGATTGACATCGAGCACGCGATCGAAGGCGTCATCGCCCATGCGCATGAGCAGGCCATCGCGGGTGATGCCAGCGTTGTTGACGAGCGCCCAAATGGAGCCAAAGTCGTTGAGGACCGCTTCCACGCACGCGTTGACGGCAGCGGGGTCGGCCACGTCGCATTGATATGAGCGCGCCGTGGCGCCAGCCGCCTCGCAGGCGTCGCACGTCTCGCGCGCCGCATCGACGCTGCCGGCATAGACGACGGCGATATCGTAGCCATCCTCCGCCAGACCGATAGCGCAGGCGCGGCCGATACCCCGCGAGCCGCCCGTGACCAGTGCCACGCGACGTGAGTCGTTGCGCTCGAGCGCGCCATTGTTCAAGTTGCCCATGTCATTCCTTTCGGGTTACAGCCCTGTGGACTATGCGAGCTCGTCGGCAATAGCTGCGACCTGCTCGGCCGTCTCGCACGAATACACACGAACGTCGCTCAGCGTACGCTTGACCAGGCCGGACAGCGTTTTGCCGGGGCCGACCTCAATAAATGTGTCGATGCCTTGATCCTGCAGAGCATGCAGCGTATCGACCCAGCGTACGGCATGGCTCACCTGATTGGCCAAGACATCCGATGCCGTCTGGGGGTCCGCCGGATAGGGCGCCGCTGTCATATTTGCCAAAACAGGAATGAGCAACGGGGACGGCGCGTGACCGGCCTCAATATATGCGGCAAGGCCACAGGTCGCCTCGGCCATATAGGGGCTATGAAATGCACCCGACACCGCGACCTTCATGGCGCGGCCGCCAGCCTCTTTTACTAGGACGTCGAGCTCCTGCAGCGCCTCGGGCGCTCCGGCCACAACCGTCTGCTGTGGGCTGTTGTAGTTGACTGGCCAGCAGTCCTCGCCGGCCTGTTTTGCCAGGCCCTCGACTTGCGCCGCATCGAGCTTGATGACGGCGCGCATGCCGCCCGGATGGCGCTCGGCAGCCGCGGCCATCAGCGCCGCGCGCTCGCACACGAGCTCAAAGCCCGCTCGTGTATCGAACGCCCCCGCAAAGGTGAGCGCGGCGACCTCGCCCAGCGAGAATCCCGCACAGGCGGCAGGTACCACGCCGCGCTCACGCAGGGCGGCAGCCGCTGCCAGGTCGTGAACGAACACGCACGGCTGCGTGTTCTCGGTCTGCGAGAGCTCCTCCTTGGAGGCACTCCGGCATTGCTCGCTGGTCCCCGGGCGCACCTCGTCGGCAATGGCGAACACCTCGGCGGCCGCCGGCGATGTCTCGATCAAGTCGACGCCCATCGCGGGGTGCTGGGCACCCTGGCCGGCAAACAAAAACGCTACGCCACCCATGCGCACGCACCCTTCAGGACGTGCTCGGCGCCATCGACCAGGTCGTCAACGATTTCGCGTGCGCTCTGGCGCTCGTTGACCATGCCGGCAATCTGTCCACACAAAAACGAACCCTCTTCGTAGTTGCCGTCCTTGGCGGCCTTACGCAGCGCACCGGTTCCCATAGCACCGAGCTCCTCGGCACTCGCGCCGGAACCCTCGCTCTTGGCATAGGCGTTGGTGAAGGGGCTCTTGAGGGCGCGCACTGGATGTCCCGTCGAGCGACCGGTCGCACGCGTCGAAGTGTCGTTGGCCTTCAGGACCATCTCTTTGTACTGCTCCGAGACGGTGCACTCGTCTGCGACCAGAAAGCGCGTACCCACTTGCACGCCTTCGGCGCCCAGCATAAAGGCGGCCGCCACGCCGCGGCCGTCGGCAATACCGCCGGCGGCCACGACGGGAATGTCAACCGCATCGACGACCTGCGGCACCAGTGCCATCGTCGAGGTCTCGCCAATATGGCCGCCCGATTCGGTACCCTCGGCAACAACCGCCGTGGCTCCACGACGTGCCACGAGGCGCGCCAGCGCCACCGAGGCAACGACCGGGATGACCTTGATGCCCGCCTCGTTCCACGCCTTCATGTACTTGGCGGGATTGCCGGCGCCCGTCACGACGACCGGCACTCGCTCGTCAATCACGACCTGTGCAACCTCGTCGGCAAACGGGCTCATGAGCATGACGTTCACGCCAAAGGGCTTATCCGTCCTGGCGCGCAGCTCATGAATCTGGTCGCGAAGCCAGTTGGCGTCGGCGTTCATGGCCGCGATGATGCCTAAGCCACCCGCCTCGGACACTGCGGACGCCAGCGAGGCATCGGCAATCCAGGCCATACCGCCCTGGAACACGGGCTTTTCGATGCCGAGCAGATCGCAGAGAGGAGTCTTGAGCATCTCTACTTCTCCAATGCCGCCTCGACCGTATCGGCGAACTCGCCGACCGTCTTGGGGTTCTCCTCGGTATCGAGCTGGATGCCAAACTCGTCCTCGACGGCAACGAGGATCTCGACGGTGCCCAGGCTGTCGAGACCAATCTCCTCGAGCGTGGACTCGGGCTTCATCTCGACATTGTCAAGACCGGCGGTCTCGCGGATAACGTCGCAAACGCGCTCGAAGGTCTTCTGGTCTGCCATGGTAGTTCTCCTTTGGTTGTGCCCTAGGGCGTTTTTATTTCCTATGTGCGACTACTTCCAACGAAGCAGATAGCCACCTATATCCAGACCGGCGCCAAATCCAACCAAGGCGATGGTGTCGCCTGTGTGAAGTGCACCGGCGTTTGCCAGCCGGTCGAGGGCAAGCGGAATGCATGCGCTCGAAATGTTGCCGGTCTCGCGCAACGTGCGAACCACGCGCTCGTCCGGCACGCCCAGGCGCTTGACCGCCTGGCTCAGGATTCGTTCGTTAGCCTGATGGAATACAAAATGATCGATGTCTTCGACCAAAATGCCCGCATCGATCGCAAGCTTATGGACCGTGTCGCAGATGGCGTTGACGCCGAACTTGAACACGCGGCGGCCATTCATGGACAGCACGCTCGCGCTATCTGCGGAAGCCTTAAACGGCGAGGTACCGACCAGACCGGGAACGCGCAACGTCTCGACGTCGGGCGCCGTCGAAAGCTCAACGGCAAGGGGACTGTCTCCCCCAGCCTCAATCACTGCGGCGCCTGCCCCATCGCCAAAGAGCACGCAGGTGGCACGGTCGGTCCAGTCGAGCGCGCGCGTCATCTGCTCGGCAGCAACGACAAGCACGCGCTCGGCGCGACCGCGGGCGATATAGCCCTCGGCGACATCGAGCGCAAATACGAAGCCGGCACAAGCCGCCGAGACATCGAAGGCAGGGCACGTCGCGCCTAGTCGCTCAGCAACGGCACACGCCTCAGCGGGAACAAGGTGGTCACCCGTCGTCGTCGAGCAGACGATCAGATCCAGCTGGCTCGCGTCGATTCCGGACACCTGGAGTGCCCGCTCACTCGCCGCTACGGCAAGGTCGTCAAGTGACTCGGTGGTGCAGACGTGGCGGCTCTTGATACCCGTGCGGGTAAAAATCCACTCATCCGAGGTATCGAGGAACTCAGACAGCTCGTCATTGGAAACACTGCGTTCAGGAAGCGCCGAGCCTGTTCCAAGAATCGTGAAACCCATCACTAACCTCCTTTGAGTTGTTGACGTGTTTACATCAACCAAGAGAGGATAACGCATTTCAGTCTTTGTTGACGTGTTAACATTAAATTGTCCAAATGCGACAAAGGCTTCACATTGTGTCTATCTCTCGACACCATTGCGCGATTGCCTTATTTACTTAGGAGGTAGCAGCTGTTATGGATTCTCGTTTAACGATAGTCGACGTAACCGGATCGACCAACGATGACCTGCTCGAGGCAGGAAAACAGGGTGCGCCGCACGGCACAGGACTTGCCGCCCGCGCGCAAACGGCAGGACGCGGCCGGCGCGGCCACAAGTGGGATTCAACCGCCGGCAACCTATTGTTTTCGATTGTCCTGCGTCCATGCGTTAATCCCGCAAAGTACTCTGGTCTTGCCGCCGTCAGCGGCCTAGCGGTGCTCGAAGCACTCGAAAAGCAGGGTCTTGCAAACGAGATTCGCCTTAAATGGCCCAACGACCTGGTCGTGCGAGGACGCAAGCTCGGCGGCATTCTGGTCGAGGCCGCACGCGATAACGAAGGCAAACCTTTCGCCGTCTGCGGCATTGGTGTCAACGTAAACTACACGCCCCAAGAGGTGCCCGATGGCGGCCTGGCGGCAATTGGCCTCTCGGACCTCAACGAGAGCGTTCCCGCCGTCGACATGCTCCTCGATGAGGTCTATCACGCAGTTATAGACGCTGTAGATACCTGGGCAGAGCGCCTCAACGCCAAGGAAGAAGACGCCGGTCCGCTCGCGCCCGTCCACGACGAATATATCGCTCACCTCAATTGGATCGGGAAGCACGTTATCGCCCGCTCCCCCGCTGGAGACGAGCTGGCACGAGGCATATTTAGAACGGTCGACGATTGCGGCCGCGCATGCATTGAGACCGAGAGCGGCTTGTGCGTCTTCCACTTCGAAGAAGCATCCTTGCGCCCCCTGAGCGAATAGGGCGCCGCAGCCGCCGGCTCGGCAGACGAATTCGCTATCCCAAAATCTAAACTCAAAACAAAAGGGCCCCGCTACCGTAACGGCAGCGGGGCCCTGTAAGCTATGAGCGATATCGCTTAGAGCTTGATGTCGATGTCGACGCCAGCGGGGAGGTCGAGACGCATGAGCGAATCAACGGTGCCCGAGGTGGGGTCGAGGATGTCGATGAGGCGCTTGTGGGTGCGCATCTCGAACTGCTCACGGGAGTCCTTGTTCACGTGCGGCGAGCGGATAACCGTGTACAGGTTGCGCTCGGTGGGCAGGGGGACAGGACCGGAAACGCGAGCGCCGGTCTTCTGAGCGGTCTCGACGATGAGCTTCGCGGACTGATCGACGACCTCGTGATCATAGCCCTTGAGGCGAATGCGGATCTTCTGGGTAGCCAACTTAAACCTCCAAAGAGTGCGAGAGATGTTCTCGCAGGATTACGTAACAGGGAGCTCGAACTTAGGCGTTCTTGCTCATGACCTCGTCCACGATGGACTTGGGCGCGGGCTCATAAGAGTCGAACTGCATCGTGTAGGATGCACGGCCCTGGGTCTGGGAGCGAAGGTCGGTAGCGTAACCGAACATCTCGCCCAGCGGCACCTTGGCACGGATGAGCTTGCTGTTCTTGCGATCCTCCATGCCCTCGATCTTGCCGCGGCGACCGGAGAGGTTGCCCATAACGTCGCCCATGTACTGCTCGGGGGTCTCGACCTCAACAGCCATGATCGGCTCGAGCAGCTGCGGATCGGACTTCTTGAGGGCGTCCTTGATAGCCATGGAACCGGCGATCTTGAAGGCGGCCTCGGAGGAGTCGACCTCGTGGTAAGAACCGTCGAACAGGGTGACCTTAACGTCGAGGACCGGGAAGCCGGCGATAACACCGGTGTTCAGGGCCTCCTGGATGCCCTTGTCGATGGACGGGATGTACTCCTTGGGCACGACGCCGCCGACGATAGCGTTGACGAACTCGTAGCCGAAGCCCTCCTCCATCTTCTCGAGCTTGATGACGGCGTGGCCGTACTGACCGCGACCACCGGACTGACGGACGAACTTGCCCTCAGCCTTCTCGACGTCGTGACCAGCGGTCTCGCGGTAGGCAACCTGGGGCTTACCAACGTTAGCGTCAACCTTGAACTCGCGGAGCAGACGGTCGACGATGATCTCGAGGTGCAGCTCGCCCATGCCGGCGATGATGGTCTGGCCGGTCTCGTGGTTGGTGGACACCTGGAAGGTCGGGTCCTCCTCGGCGAGCTTGGTCAGAGCCAGGGACATCTTGTCCTGCTCGGCCTTGGTCTTGGGCTCGATGGCAACGTCGATAACGGGCTTAGCGAACTCGATCTTCTCGAGGACGATCTCCTTGCCCTCTTCGCACAGGGTGTCACCGGTGGTGGAGTTCTTAAAGCCGACGCAAGCGACGATGTCGCCGGCGGCAGCGTCGTCACGGTCGATACGCTCGGCAGCGTTCATCTCGAGGATGCGGCCGAGGCGCTCGCGCTGACCGTTGGAAGCGTTGACCACGTAGGAGCCGGACTCGGCGCGGCCGGAGTAAACGCGGACATAGGTGAGCTTACCGACGAACGGGTCGGTCATGATCTTGAAGACCAGGCCGGAGAAGGGCTCGTCGAAGGAAGGATGACGCTGGATCTCCTCGCCGGTGTCCGGATCGGTACCGGTGACGGCCTCGACGTCGAGCGGGCTGGGCAGGTAGTCGACGACAGCGTCGAGCAGCTCCTGAACGCCCTTGTTCTTGTAGGCGGAACCCACGAAGACGAGGTTGAGCTCGTTGGCCAGAACGCCCTTGCGCAGAGCAGCCTTGAGCTCCTCGACGGTGAAGTCCTCCTCCATGAGGATCTTCTCCATGAGCTCGTCATCAAAGCTGGCAGCAGCGTCGAGGAGCTCCTCGCGCTTGGTGGCAGCGATGTCGGCAAACTCAGCCGGGATCTCGTCCATCGGCTCGGGGTAGGTCATGCCCTTCTCGTCGGCCTTGAAGTCCCATGCAGTCATGGTGACCAGGTCGATGACGCCCCAGAAGTTGTCCTCGGCGCCCATCGGGACCTGAGCGGCCACGGCGTTAGCGTCGAGACGATCCTTCATGGTCTCGATAGCGTTGAAGAAGTCAGCGCCCACGCGGTCATACTTGTTGATGAAGGCGATGCGGGGGACGTTGAAGGTAGAAGCCTGACGCCAAACGGTCTCAGACTGGGGCTGAACGCCGGCAACGGCGTCGAAGACGGCGACAGCGCCATCGAGGACGCGCAGGCAGCGCTCGACCTCGGCGGTGAAGTCAACGTGGCCCGGAGTATCGATGATCTGGATGCGGTAGTCCTTACCGTCCTTGTTCCAGAAGCACGTGGTAGCAGCGGAGGTAATGGTTACGCCGCGCTCCTGCTCCTGAACCATCCAGTCCATGGTGGCAGCGCCCTCATGGACCTCACCGATCTTGTGGGTCTTACCGGTGTAGTAAAGAATACGCTCGGTCGTGGTGGTCTTACCGGCATCGATGTGGGCCATGATGCCGATGTTACGGGTATCGGAAAGCTTGTACTTAGGCTTAGCCATGTTAGTTCCTTACCTTAACTTACCAACGATAGTGAGAGAACGCGCGGTTGGCCTCGGCCATCTTGAAGACGTCCTCACGCTTCTTGACGGAAGCGCCCAGGCCGTTGGAAGCGTCGAGGATCTCGTTGGCGAGACGCTCGGCCATGGTCTTCTCCTTGCGAGCGCGGGAGAAGTTGACGATCCAGCGGATACCCAGAGCGGTGGAACGACGGGAGTTGACCTCCATCGGGACCTGATAGGTAGCGCCACCGACACGCTTGGGCTTAACCTCGAGCGTGGGCTTGACGTTGTCCATAGCCTTCTTGAAGGTAGCGAGAGCGTCGCCACCCTCGGACTTCTCGGCAACGATCTCGAAAGCGGTGTAAACGATGCGCTCAGCGGTGGCCTTCTTGCCGTCAAGAAGGACCTTGTTGATGAGCTGAGTCACCAGGCGGTTGTTGTAAACGGCGTCAGGCTGAACCTCACGACGATTAGCTGCTGCACGACGCGGCATGTGAAATCTCCTTAAGTGTCTACCGTGCGGCGCTTAGGCGGCACACGGCGAAAGTATCAAAACGTTATCTGGCTTATTTGGCCTTGGGGCGCTTAGCACCGTACTTGGAACGGGCCTGCATACGGTTCTGGACCGGAGCAGCGTCGTAGGCGCCACGGATGACGTGATAACGGACACCAGGGAGGTCACGGACACGACCGCCGCGGACGAGCACGATGGAGTGCTCCTGCAAGTTGTGGCCCTCACCCGGGATGTAAGCAGTAACTTCGATGCCGTTGACAAGGCGAACACGGGCAACCTTACGAAGAGCCGAGTTCGGCTTCTTAGGGCTCGTGGTGAAGACGCGGGTGCACACGCCGCGCTTCTGGGAGTTGTGCTGCAGAGCAGCGTTCTTGGACTTCTTGGGCACGGAACGACGGCCCTGGCGAACCAGCTGGTTAATAGTAGGCAAAGCGTACTCCTTCTCGAATGATTCCAGCTTTCTGTAAAGTGCAACGGCTTGAATCGAGGGGTCAGCATCCCCCTACGAAACACGCAGTTCGATAGGATACGTGGCGTTAGCTGTGCCGTCAACAGACCACGCCGCCGGGCGTATCCCAAAATGAGCATATTTCCGCAAAGCCTACACAAAAGGAATCCCCTTCTGTGCGCGGGGGCGGATTCCCGGTCCGGGCGGCCCGCTGTTTAAGTTTGCTGCTCTACAGTCCTGCGCAAGACGGAAAGCACATTAAGTGCTTTCCTTTGCGTGCGGAACTCGCGACAAACTTAAACAGCGGGCCGCCCGGACCGGGAATCCGATGTGCTCGTCGGGGCAACGTTACCTGCCAAAAAGGGACAGGTTTATTTTGATCGGTTTTATCTGGGGAAACGTCGCGCTCCAGCGGTAATCTGCTCTCATCTGTCGCATGGAAATCGGCGGCGTTTCCATTTAACGCAAAAGAGGCCGCTTCCCCTAGTAGAAAGCGGCCTCAGACCTTACGAATAGACGATAGTAAAGGACTCTTCCGTTTCGGTCTCTCCTGTTGACGTGCACCTCGTGCCCTCAAGCGTTACTGAGACCACTTGGTCGACATCAATCAACTTCGTTGGCACCCAGATGTTCTCTCCGCTATTGCGCGTATAAGAAAAATATAAGTTGAACGCCCCTGCGTCGTCATCTTCGATAATCTGCTCCGATCCATCCTTGTAGGTAACCGTTAACTTCTTCGTGACTGCGTCAATGCCCAAATCATCGATGTGTGTCTGGATAGAAAACGGGCTGATCTCGAGAGGCGAGTCATCGGAGCGGAGTTCCTTTGTATCGACGTACGCTCCAATATTGAACTCGGGTGTCGACGCCTCAAACCGCCTCGCACTCTCACCTTCACCCTCGGTCCAGTGGATATTCCAGGTGACCGCATGTTGCAAATCTCGCTCGCGATCCATAGCGGCAAAGTACATCGTGCCATTAATGACAGTATCGCTTGATGTGTCCTTATCAATGGTGCTGCGTGTGTCAGGCCATTCCTCGCCGAACTTCATATCGGGCGTGCCGATGCCCTGTTCTTCTTCACCATAGAGAACAAGTTCGCCTGTCTCTGCTGCCGGCTTGTAGTAGTTAACGCCATTTGGATTGGACAACGTAAACGTCACGGCTCCGCAGCCGTTTTGGTCAATAGCCATCTCATGGATATCGAGCGTATAGCCATTACCCTCGACGGACAGATCAACCTTCTGGACTGTGCCCTCCAGGCTTTGGGGCGCGATGCCATCACCGAACTCTCTGGTGTAGGTATATTGAGTCCCCGATGAGCCGCCGTTGGTCCAGGTAATGGAATCCCCGTTGCCGTGGTTTCCCCAAGCTGAGGCAAAATAGCTGGAATTGACAACGGCGTAGGCGACCCCTCCGGTCGCCAACACTCCGGCAAGACATCCGATTACGGCAACATACAGAGGCTTCGCGTGGCCCTTTCGATGAAGCGGCTCACCCGCAGCGGTATTTAGAACGCGATCTGCAAGATCGCTATCAGCTTGGACGGACTCGAATGCCTGCTTGATTTGATTGGATTTCACGGTCGCCCTCCTCTAGGATGAATTTGAGCTTCGATCGACCACGAGCTAAACGCGTTCGAACGGTCGCGGCTGGTACATGCAACAACTCGGCAATCTCTGAGGTCGAAAAGCCCAGATAGTAATAGAGCACGATGGGAACACGGAATCGCTCCGGAAGTCGCATAACGTCTGACAGGACCGCCTTGGTCTCATCCTGCGCCGCCGAAAGCGAATCGGCCAGGTTCTCAATATCCTCCACACGCCTCCATGGCTTTCGAAAGAGCGATTTGCATTCATTGATCGTGACCCGGATAAGCCATCGACGAAGATGTTCCCAACTTTCAAAATGTCCATCGCTTTTGAGCAACTTAAGAAAGACATCTTGGGCAACATCATCGGCATCGGCGCAATCGCGCAGGTACGTCAATGCGATCCGAAACACGACATCCCGGTGATCTTCGACCGCCTGTCTAAATGCTTGTTCTTCCATAATCACCTCCCGGTGACGTTAATGATTCTTGATGAGGCCCTCACCATAGATACGCTTTGACCGAACGAAATGTTTCAAATTCAAGCAGGAAAACCCTATCAAAATAAACCTGTCCCTTTTTGGCAGGTTTTCTTCAGCAAAAAAGACCCGCTCCCCTGTTGAGAAACGGGTCTTTGGAAGGACGGTTAACGTACTTGGAAATTACTCCTCGTCGTTGTCCTTGGCCTCTTCGGCGTCGTCGGTGTCCACGAGCTGGTTAAGCAGCTCGTCGAGGGAAGCCATGTCCTCATTGATGGCACCGTTGGCAGGAGCCTTCTTGTCGTCGATCGGGGCGCCCAGGAGCTCCTCGTCGGCGTCGGCGTGATGCGTCGGAGCGGAGGTACCCAGCAGGATATCGTCCGGACCGTCGGGGCTAAAGACCATCTGCAGCAGCTGCGAGAGGTCTTCCTCGTCGGCAACGTCGTCGTTGTTCTCGAGGATGTAGAGCAGGTCGTGGGCCTCCAGGCCGTCACGGAGCTCCTCGATCGCCTTGGCACCGATACCATCGATGCGCAGCAGATCCTCCTCGGACTTGCCAACCAGGTCGCCGACCGTCTCGATGCCGACCTCGCTGAACTTGTTGGTCCAGCGCTGCGACACGCCCAGGTCGTCGAACAGGTACAGGCGAGCCTTCTCGGCGGAGATGGTGTGGCCGTTGCGGGTGAACGAACCGTCAGCACCGCCGAACTCGTCGTAGCCGGCCCAGTCGAGCTGCTGCGGAAGCTGCTCGTCCAGGTCCTTGAGCTCAACCGGAGCCCACTCGGGCAGCGACTTGGCGTTGGGCGAAGCCGGGCCGTCGATGTCGACATAGCCGTCGGCCGTGCGATACGTCAGCTTGGCGTTGGCGTACGGCTTGAGGCCGGTACCGGCCGGGATCTTCTTACCGACGATGACGTTGGACTTAAGGTCGAGCAGGTGATCGACCTTGCCCTCGATGGCAGCCTCGGTAAGGACGCCAGCGGTACGGATGAACGAAGCGCTCGACAGCCAGGAGTCGATGTTGGACGCGACCTTGAGCGTACCCAGGATGACGGGCTCGGCCACGGGAGCCTGACCGCCCAGACGGGCAACGCGCTCGACCTCGTCGGCGAACTCATAGCGGTCAACATACTGACCAAGCAGGTACTTGGAGTCACCGGGGTTGGTGATCTGAACGCGACGCAGCATCTGACGTGCGAGCACCTCGATGTGCTTGTCGTTCAGGTCGACGCCCTGGCTGGTGTAGACGTCCTTGACGCTCTCGACGAAGGTGTGCATCGTCGACTCGATGTCGGTCAGCTTGCGCAGGTTGCGGAAGTTGACGAAGCCCTTGGTGATCTGGTCGCCGGCGCGAACCTCGCAGCCGTCCTCGATCTCGGGCATAAAGCGCACCGAAGCGGGGACGCGACGCTCGTCGAGGACACGGGTGTGGTCCTCGGAGTCGGTGAGCGTCAGCACATACTCGGACTTCTCGGGCTTAATCGAGAGGTGGCCGGAGTACGGAGCCAGCTCGGCCTCGCGACCCAGAATCTTCTCGTTGACGTTGCCGACGATATCGAACATACGGCTGACCGTAGGCAGACCCTGCGTAATATCGTCGACGCCAGCGACGCCGCCGGAGTGAATGGTACGCATCGTAAGCTGCGTACCGGGCTCGCCGATGGACTGGGCGGCAATAATGCCGACCGCGGTACCGATGGCGACCGGACGACGGGTGGAAAGATCCCAGCCGTAGCACTTCTGGCACACGCCGTACTTGGAACGGCAGGTGAGCAGCGCGCGAAGCTTGACCTTCTTAAGGCCGGCATCGACCATCTTCTGGATGTCGGCGACCTTCTCGATGTAGCCGTCCTGCTCAAAGAGCACGGTGCCATCGGGAGCCACGACGTCCTCAATGAAGCAACGGCCGACGAGGTCGGTGTTGAGGTCGGTGGTGCCGGGGATGATGAGGTTGTAGGTGACGCCCTCGTGCGTACCGCAGTCCTCCTCGCGGACGATGACGTCCTGGGCCACGTCGACCAGACGACGGGTCAGGTAACCAGAGTCCGAGGTGTGGGATGCGGTATCGACCAGGCCCTTACGGGCGCCGTAGGTCGAAATGAAGTACTCGAGCGGCAGCAGACCCTCGCGGAAGTTCGCCTTAATGGGGAGGTCGATCGTCTCGCCGGACATGTCTGCCATCAGGCCACGCATACCACCGAGCTGACGCAGCTGGGTCTTAGAACCACGGGCGCCGGAGTCGGCCATCATGTAAAGCGGGTTCTCCTCGTCGAACATGTCGAGCATGAGCGCTGCAACCTTGTCGGTACAAGCGGTCCACTCGTTAACGACTTCGATGTGGCGCTCCGTCTCGTTGATGAAGCCCTCCTCGAAGTACTCGTTGATCTGGTCGACGTTGGCCTGGGCGCGATCGAGCAGCTCCTGCTTCTCGGCAGGGATGAGAGCGTCCCACACCGAGATGGTGAGGCCGGCGCGGGTAGCGTAGTGGAAGCCGGAGTACTTGATGGCGTCGAGGATCGGGCCGACCTTGGCCTCGGGATAGCGATCGCAGCAGTCCGCAACCAGCTTGGCCACGTCGCCCTTGACCATCTTGTAGTTCATGAACTCGTAATCTTCGGGCAGGCACTGGCGGTTGAAGATGATGCGGCCGATAGAGGTCTCGAAGCGCGCGGTCTTGTTGCCGGTGACGTCGTAGTCGACAAACTCGTTCTTGCCGTTCTTGACGCGGAAGATACGGGTGCCGTCCTCGTTGATGACGTTGGCATCGGCAGCGGACACGCGGACCTGGATCTTGGCCTGCATGTCGACCTCGGAGCGGCAGTCATAGGCGTGCAGCGCGTCGTCGAAGCTCGAGAACACGTGGTTCTCGCCCGGCAGACCCTCGCGAACCTGGGTGAGGTAGTACACACCGATGATCATGTCCTGCGAAGGGATGTTGACCGGCTTGCCGGATGCCGGCGAGCGCAGGTTGTTCGCAGAGAGCATGAGCACGCGGGCCTCGGCCTGAGCCTGGCTGGACAGCGGCACGTGGACAGACATCTGGTCGCCGTCGAAGTCGGCGTTGAAGGGCGAGCAGACCAGCGGGTGCAGGTGGATAGCCTTGCCCTCGACCAGCACCGGCTCAAAGGCCTGGATGGACAGACGGTGCAGGGTCGGTGCACGGTTGAGCAGCACGACGCGGCCGTCGATGACCTCTTCGAGGATATCCCACACAAAGGTGGCACCGCGGTCGATAGCGCGCTTGGCGCCCTTGATGTTCTCGACCTTGCCAAGCTCGACCAGGCGCTTCATGACGAAGGGCTTGAAGAGCTCCAGCGCCATGGTCTTGGGCAGACCGCACTGGTGCAGCAGCAGCTTGGGGTCGGTAACGATAACCGAACGGCCGGAGTAGTCGACACGCTTACCCAGCAGGTTCTGGCGGAAACGACCCTGCTTGCCCTTGAGGGCCTCGGCGAGCGACTTGAGCGGGCGACCGCCACGGCCAGAGACCGGGCGACCACGACGGCCGTTGTCGAACAGGGCGTCCACGGACTCCTGGAGCATGCGCTTCTCGTTGTTCACGATGATCGCAGGGGCGTCCAGGTCGAGCAGGCGCTTGAGTCGGTTGTTACGGTTGATCACGCGACGATACAGGTCGTTGAGGTCGGACGCGGCGAAGCGGCCGCCGTCGAGCTGGACCATCGGGCGCAGATCGGGCGGAATGACCGGGATGACGTCCAGAATCATGTTCGCGGGGCTGTTGCCGCCCTTCAGGAAGGCGTCAACGACCTCGAGGCGCTTGACGGCCTTCTCGCGCTTCTGCTTCTGGGAATCCTCGTCGGCGATGATGGCCTTGAGCTTCTCGGCCTCGGAGGGGAGGTCGATGGCAGCAAGCAGGTCGCGGACGGCCTCGGCACCCATACCACCCTTGAAGTACATGGAGTAGTAACGGGTCATCTCGCGGAACAGCGGCTCATCGGAGATGAGGTCGCGCTCGGTGAGCTTCATGAAGGCGTTGAAGGCGTCCGTGCGGAGCTGCTTCTCGTCCTTGCACTCTTCCTCGATATCGACGATGCCGGAGGCGATCTCCTCGGGGGTCAGCGGCTCCTCGTCGGAGAACTCGTCAAAGTTCTCGGGGTCGCCCTGCTCCTTGAGGGACTCGATCTGGCGGGCGCACTCGGCATCGATCTCTTCCAGATCGGCGGCGAGCTCCTCGCGCAGGTCGTCGGCGTCGGCCTCGCGAGCCTCGTAGTCAACCTCGGTGATGATGTAGCTGGCAAAGTACAGAACCTTCTCGAGGTCCTTGGACTTGATGTCGAGCATACGGCTCATCGGGAAGCTCGTGGGACTCTTGAAGTACCAGATGTGGGACACGGGAGCGGCGAGCTCGATGTGGCCCATGCGGTCGCGACGCACCTTGGCCGAGGTGACCTCGACGCCGCAGCGCTCGCAGACGATGCCCTTAAAGCGGATACCCTTGTACTTGCCGCAGGAGCACTCCCAGTCCTTGGCGGGACCGAAGATCTTCTCGCAGAACAGGCCGTCCTTCTCGGGCTTGAGGGTACGGTAATTGATGGTCTCCGGCTTCTTGACCTCACCGTGCGACCAGGAACGGATCTGGTCGGCGGAGGCAAGGGAGATCTTTACCGAGTCAAAATCAGTAGCTTCGAAATCTGCCACAGTCAACTACTCCTTATCAGTGGTCGTGGCGGCGAGCTCATCGAGGATGGCATCGGCCGCATCGGCGGAGGTGTCGGCCTCGTCGATCGAGGGCAGGTCATTGT
>CABRID010000003.1 GCA_902470895.1 uncultured Collinsella sp. | reverse complement strand
TCTTCCGGGGCCGGCCGGTCCGGCCCTCAGGGTATCGGGTTCCCACATTCATCCGTACATGTACGGATGAATGTGGGAGGTGTTCGGATGAAGGCGATAATCAAGGCGCCACTAAATAGCTAAATGCCGAACCGCTGCTCGAGGCGGCGCACATGGCGGCAGGGTATAATTTGATTGCCATAGATAGTAATTTGGAGGTGCCCCATGAATGCCCCCAACGCGCTCCAAAACATCCGCTCAAAACACCCCGTTGCATATGTGGTTCTCTATCTCTTTGTCGGCTGGGCATTGCTGGTTGTCATCACCCATGCCATAGCTTTTGGAGCAGAACTGCTGATAGCCAGCTCGGACCAGCCCGTCGTCAAATGGGAGACGACCGATGAGTGCACCGACGGAACCCGAACCGTCTACTACAACAGCCCGTCCCTCTATCAAGAGTTCAAGGTCAAGATAAAGGACTTCAAGATTGTCGATGCCGAGCTAGGCGTTTATTTGGCAATCGGAGCAACCATTAACGCCGAGCAAGTCGAGTACACGGACAGCCATGCGACGTATCGTATCGACCTCAGCATCCTAGGCCGACCGTCACGCACCTGTCTGCTCAAATGCGAGATACGCGGCACCGCGTTGCACATGTCCGAAATACAGATGCGCCCGGATAAAGAGCCCCTAAAGGGCTAGGGGTCCTAAGCCCAGCAAGCGATTCTCAACAGTAAAACGACAGCCCACCGGTTGTTTCTTTCCAGCGTTTGCAAATCAGCGCATGGTTAGATGAAACAAACTGCATGATATCGCGTAAATCCCGAGCAGGAATATCGCCCTTGTTATGGGCCAGCTTGCATCCGCCGGAGCGGGTAAGCCATATCTTGGTTGCCTCGGCAGTGGGGCGCTTGACCGCAACGTGAACATGGACAGGTTCGCCGTTCTCCCCCGTCCAGAAGAAGATGATGTACGGCCCGAGTCGAAACAGACTAGGCATAGACTCGTCCGCCTTCGTAGGCAAAACGCAGGATGAGCGGGGCATTGTTGCGCACGAAATCATCGAGTTCTTTGAGGTTCGCTTCGCTAAAGCCCTCGTGTGACACCCAATTGAATGCCGGCAAGATACACTCCGCCGTGTCAAAACCCCAATCGCGCGGGCGCTCCACAACAACCTTCACCGTGTTGTCCTCCCGGACTTCGGAATACGAAACCTGCGTATCGTCCTCAAGGCGGACATATTCCCACATCATAAGCTCGCTCCGTTCAAAGGGTTCTCTTCTTGAGCAGTATACCCGCCTGCGCAGCTACTCCACCGGCTTGAAGATGGTGGACTGGCCGAAGACGCTGCGGATGAGGGCTTTGGCCTCGTCCTCGGTCTGCGGGATGCTTGGGGCTGCGCCCTGATGGCCGAAGGGACTGCCCGCGCCGGGGTTGGACTCCCAGGGAGCTGCAGGAGCGTCCTCCTCTTTGGGGGCAGTTGCAGCGGGCTTGGGCGCGGGCGTCGCACCCGGCACGTCGAACGGAGGCAGATCGTCCCCGCTCGCATCGCCGGCAAAGCCGCCGACCATGGCGTCATCGTAGGGCACCTGCTCGGATTCCCACGGTGCAGACTGCGCAGACGGCTGAGCCTTGGGAGCGGACGCGCACTCGGGCGCTCGGGGTGCGGGCTCGGTCGGGAGCTTGCCCGTGGCAGGAGCGCCAGCGGGGTTGTCGGAGCGCAGCCAGGGGGCTTTGCCCAGGTCGGATGACTTGGGCGCAGGCGCGGCGGCGGGCTTGGGCGCGGGGACCGGAGCAGCCTGTTTGGGCGCAGCGGGTTCAGGCGCCGACGGGGTCGGTGCCGCTACCGGTGCCGCTTTTGGCTGCGTCGCGCTGACGTTCGAGGATGCAGGGGCCGTCGAGGACACGGGTTGCGGGTCCGCAGATGCCGCAGCCCGTGCAGATGGAGAATGCTCCTCATGTTGAGGAGCCGGCGTGCCACCTCCATCCAGGACGTAGTCGACGGTGCGACGACCGAAGACCGCACTGACTGTCGGCAGGACCACCGACTGCGTGTCGGCGCGTCCGAGCATCTTGATGGCAAAGGTCGAGCCCGCGGGGAACGAGACCGTGAGCTTGGAGCCGTCGTCTGCTGTGGCGCGGGCGTTGAGCAAAAGCCCTGCGTAGGAAGCCTGACGCGCCTTGACACGCTCGACAACCTCGGCCCATTTGCGCTGCAGCTCTCCGGCGTCCTCGACCGCGGAGGTCTCGGCAGCACCGGCGGCGGCAACCTGGGCGGCGTTGTTGGACTGGGGCTTAGGTGCCGGAGCGGTGGCAGGCGCGGGGGCCGCAACGGGCTGAGGCGTCGGAGTCGGCGCAGGCTGAGGTGCAGGCGCTGCAGGCTTGGAAGCTGACACGGACGCAGAACGGGGCGCAGGCTGGGCAGCCGGAGCGGCAGCACCACGGTCCCAAGGCATACCGCCCTGGCGCGCGGACGTAGCAGCAGGGGCAGCGGATGCCGCCGGAGCAGCAGCACGGACGCCCGAAATTAGCGTCGGCTGCTGGGCAGCAGCGGGTACGGATGCTGCAGGCGCGGCGGCCTGAGCAGCAGCCACGCTCGCCGGAACGGCGGCGTTGGCAACCATGGCCTCCAGACGCGCCACGCGCTCGGCCAGAGCCTCGATGGTCAGATCGGCCTCGGGACGCGCCAGACGCGTGCAGGCAATCTCGAGCACCAGGCGCACGTCGCTCGCGCCCCTCATCTCCAGTGCGGCATCGTCGAGCACTGTCAGCACACGAGCCAGGCGGTCGGCAGGATGCTCGCCAAAGGCAGCGGCCTCGGCAGCAAGCGCCTCGGCCTGCTCGGAGCCGCCCTCAAACAACTCGGCACGGGCACCGGCAACGCAGGCAACATACACGTCGCGCACGTGCGCCACCAGGTCGCGCGTCAGTTCCAGCAGATCGTTACCTTCCTCGACCTGCGCACGGATCAGTCCATAGAGCTCAGCAACATCGCGATCGGCAATGGCGCGGGAAAACTCGCCCAGAATCTGGTCCGAAACCTCGCCTAAAAGCGAGCGGGCGTCGTCCGCATGCACAGAACCGTTACCAAAGACGCTCAGCTGCTCCAGCGTGGACAATGCGTCGCGCATGCCACCCTTGGCATGGCGCGCCACGATAGCCAGCGCTTCGTCGTCGTAATCGAAGCCCTCCTGCTCGCACACGTATGCCAGGCGATGCTCGATATCCTCGTTGCCGATGCGATGGAAATCGAAACGCTGGCAGCGCGAGAGGATGGTCTCCAGAATCTTTTGCGGGTCGGTGGTGCACAGCACAAAGATCACGTGTGCCGGCGGCTCCTCAAGAGTCTTGAGCAGCGCGTTGAACGCCGCCGTCGTGAGCATGTGGACCTCGTCGATGATATAGATCTTGTACTTGCCGCGCACCGGGGCAAAGTTGACGGAGTTGATGATCTCCTCGCGCACATTGTCCACGCCCGTGCGGGAGGCGGCATCGAGCTCGTAGACATCGGGGTGGTTGCCCTCGGCGATGAGCTCGCACTCCTCGCAAGTACCGTCGGGCATGCAGCCGCTTGCACCCTCGGCGCGCGCCGCCTCGGCATTGCGGCACAGCAACGCCTTGGCCAGAATGCGCGCCATGGTGGTCTTGCCCGTGCCGCGCGGTCCGCAGAACAGGTAGGCGTGGGACAGGCGTCCCTCGGTGATGGCGTGCTCGAGCGTCGAGACAATATGCTGCTGGCCCACCACGGAGTCGAAGGTGAGCGGGCGATACTTTCGGTACAACGATTCCATGGGTGCTCCCCCGGGTATACTGAGTCTTGTTGCCGCGACGGCCATGCGGTCGCACGGCATACTGCATTCATAATAACCCGTACGGCGAGCCCGCCGCGATAGGAGTCCAAAGAGCATGGCAGACGCAGAGAGCAACCTCGTTCCCTCCGAAGCAGCCGACCAGGTCGAGGTCGCGCTCGAGAAGCAGGCCGCGGCCGACGACGGCATCCTGTACCTCAACGAGTACCAGTACGAAAACGACCTGGTCACCGACTTTGCACGCCTGGTCGCCTCGCCCAGGCGTCGCGGCTCGCTGTATGTCGCCGCGGCAATTGCCGCGCTGCTCGGCATCGGTATGCTGGTGGCCGGCGGCAGCTGGATCAAGTTCGGCGTCGTGCTGATCGTGTTCGGCGCCTTTTTGGCCTGGTGGAGCAAAAACCTGCACCACACCCTCGCCCGCGACTTTATCGACGCCGTCGAGGCCGACGAGTCCATGGGTGGCCGCTATCGCCGCGTCGCCGCCAACGAAGACGGCCTGATGGTTTGGGGCAAGAGCGGCAAGTCGCAGTTCTTCCCGTTTGACAAGCTCGACCACGTGCTCGACGGCGAGCGCATCTTTGTGGCCATGTTCGCCGACCAGGGCGTGACGATCCCCAAGGACACCTTCGTCCGTGGCGATGCCGAACAGTTCGGCCCCTTCCTTAAGGCGCGCATCAACAAAAAACTCCGCATCGAGACCAAGAAGAAGAAAATGAAGGCCGAGAAGGCCGCCGCCGAGGCCAAGCAGAGCGACAAGCCCCAGGAGGCCAAGGGCAGGCAGCGCAAGCAGAAGAAGAACAAGAAGAAGCGCTAAGGCCAAGCCAGACAGGCAGCCTCGCATCCCGCTATCCTCCCCATGCACCCGAGCGTGCTACACTAGCAGCATCTATGCCACCGCGAACGGCTCGGCTCCGCGCCCGCCACTCGCAAACGAACTTTAAACGCACGAGGGTTGGCCATGCCGCTTTTCTCGCAACATACCGCCCGGTTCTCGCCGGACGTTCCTTTGGAGGGCACCAGCTCTCGCGAGCTGCTCAAGCGGTACCAGCCGCTCGAGACACTTGCGACCGGCGGTTTTGGCTCCATCGAGATCTGCCGCGACACGCACCTGCGCCGCCGCGTCGCCATTAAGCGCATCCCCCTTATCAACGGTGCCGGCATGCCCGCCAGCGACATCATGGATGTCCTGCGCGAGGCGCACACTGCCGCCATGCTTCAACATCCCAACATCGTGCAGGTCATCGACTTTACGCACGACACAGCCTATGCCTACCTGGTTATGGAGTATGTCGATGGCATGTCGCTTGCCGAGTTTTTGCACCGCGTGGACGGCCACTCACTTACCTTTGGCGAGGCCGCGGCCATTGCCGATGCCCTGGGCCAGGCGCTCACCTTCGCCCATAGCAATGGCGTACTCCACCTGGACATTAAGCCCGCCAACGTGCTCATCGACCACTCGGGCAATGTAAAGCTCACCGACTTTGGCATGGCGCGGCTGTCGTCCGCCGGTGGCTTTGGCTGCTCGCGCGGCGGCACCATCGGCTACATGCCGCCCGAGCAGCTCGATATCGAGACCGGCACGGTCGATGAGCGCGCCGATGTCTTTGCCCTCGCCTGTGTAATCTATGAGGGCCTGTGCGGCAGCGCTCCCTTTATGGCGGCCACGCCCGCCGACTCGCTCGACCGCATCATCGGCGGCGCCACCTATCCCAGCGAGCTGATACCACACTTTCCCCCGGGAGCCGAGGCCGCGCTCATGAGCGCGCTCTCCCCCATGCCGCAGGACCGCCCCAACAGCATCGAGGCATTTTGCGACCAGCTCCTTGCCGGTCTGGGCAGCGTGCGCGAGGGCCGTCGCAGCCTGGAGCAAATGGTTGGCGAGCTTTCGGATGACGAGCAGGAGCTCGACGGTATCGAGCCGTCGCACTACGAGGACGACGCCATCGAGGTCGACCCCGCACTCGGCTGGGCGGGCACGCGCTGGAGCCATGCGCGCGACTACACCATGCGCATTATCTCGGCGCTAACGTGCGGCACCTTTAGCTTTTTGCTGATGCAAACGGCCGGGGTCGCGGCGCTTCCCGGCCTGGTCATTGCGGCTATCGCAATCGGAGCGGCGGCTGGCCTGGCCCCCCAGATTGGCTCGGCCATCTCGGCTGTGGGCTTTTTGGTGCTCATGGCCAACGCCACCATGCAGGCACAGGGCATCCTGTCGATGCTGCCCGTCGCGGTGATCTTTGCCGCCGCCATGTCCGGTTGGTGGATCGCCTGGGGTCGCACCGAGACTGCCGCGAGCGCCACGCTCACCTGTGCACTCGCGCTTGGCTGTCTGACCGGCAATACCTTCCTGGCAGCTGGGGTCGCCGCCGGCGTCGCGTCATTTTGGCTCGGCCCGGCAAGCGCCGCCGCGGCAACGGGCATGGGCGCGCTTTTTGCCCGTCTGGCCACGGTCGCGCTTTCAGCCGGAGGCGTGCTGGGGCTCGGTAACGTTGCCGCAGCGCTGGGAGACCCGCTCCTTTGGGCTGCCTTTGTGCTGGTAGCGGCAACTGCCGCGGCGTCATCTGCGCTGCTCAATGCCCATGCCAAGCGTGCCGATCAGGGCTCAAACCTTGCCGCAATCGCCGCCATCGCTGTCACCGGCATCGGCTGCGCAGCGGCGTCCTGTCTTGCACACCATATGGAAATTGCCAGCCTTGCAGCCGCGGTCGTCGCCAAGGCGGCGGTTGCGGGAACCCTATCCTCTATAATCGTTGGGATATGCCTATATTTGCTCGGATACCAAAGAACTTATACGGAGAGTGATCTTTCGTGAACTTCCTGAACATCTTCGAGGACCACGTGGCCGGCATCTTCGGTGCCACCCGTGCCCCGTTCTCCTTTAAGAAGCTTGCCAAGCAGGCCGCTCGCGACATGGAGGATCAGACTCTGGTGATCAACGGCGTCAACACGGCGCCGGCACTCTATACCATCCTGATCGCCGCCGACGACGATCCCATGCTCGCCCCGTTCTACCCCGAGCTTTCGCGCGAGGTCCGCGAGTTTGTGAAGGCGCAGGCCGAAAAGCGCCGCTATGTCTTTGTCGGCGAGCCCCTCGTGCGCTTTATGATCGATCCGCAGCTGCGCGCCGGCAAGTTCTCGGTCTTTGCCGAGAACGTCGATGCCCCCACGCTCGGCCGCCTGTACGAAGAAGAGCGCGCCTATCAGAACGGCCTGGGCCAGAACAACTCCGCGGCAAGCCGTGCCGCCAGCGCCCCGCGCGCCGGCCAGCAGCAGTTTGCTGCCCCGCAGCAGCAGCGCCCCGCCGCCATGCCCCAGCAACAGCCGACGCCTCGCGCCGCCGCTCCCGACCCGCTTGCCGTGGCAGACCCCTTCGCGCCTAGCGTCCCCGACCCCGCCGCCGCACCCATCCCGGTGCCGCAGACCGTCTCGCGCGACGCGCTTGCCGGCATGGGCGGAGCCGCCGCGACCGGTGCCGCCGTGGGCCTAGGCGCCGCAGCCGGCATCGCCTCCAACATGGCGAGTACTCGCGCCCCGCAGCGCCCGCTCGCCCAGCTCGTCGACGTCGTGAGCGGCGAGAGCCATAGCATCACCTCCGCACAGGTGACCATCGGTCGCGAGCGCTCAGTTTCCGACATTGCCCTGCGCGACCCCAACGTGTCGCGCCGCCACGCCCAGCTCACCTTTACGGGCTCGGATTGGTCGATCGAGGACCTCAATTCCACCAACGGCACGCTCGTCAACAACCGCCGCATTACGCGCTGCCCGCTGCGCAACGGCGATCTGCTGACGTTTGGCCTGAGCACCTTTGAATTTAGGGGATAGTCGCTTATGAACATCGATATCGTCCTTTTTGCAGGCCGCATCGTCCTGGTCGCCCTGCTCTATATCTTCCTGTTCGCCGTCATGAAGACCGGCGTGGGACTTGTGCGCGGACAGCGCCGCGACTCGGCCATTTGGACGATCGATGTGGACAAGGGTCCGCGCGGTATCCGCGGCATCCACGTAGACATGCTCGGCCCCGTCATCGTCGGTCGCTCGCCATCTTCGGACATCTGCATCAACGAACCGTTCGTCTCGGCCTCGCATGCGCGCTTTTCGCTGCAGGGCCCGGCGCTCATCATCGAAGACCTCAACTCGCTTAACGGCACGCTCGTCAACGGCCGCCAGCTGGTGGAGCCCGCGACGCTGCGCGAAGGCGACGAAGTCCAGATTGGCGACGTGGTCATGAAGGTGAACCGTCGATGATCGACGAGGAGAACAAGTCCGCAACTATGACCGAGGCACCGGCCGCCGCCACAGCTGCGCCGGCCCACGCCGCTCCAGCGGGCTCCGCACCCGTGGAACCCGAGGACACCGTGTTCTCCCTGCCTCTTTCGCATGTAACGCATGATATTTCGGATCTCGCCGATAACGAGGACGAAGAGGATGCCGCAGCGGCGCCCATCGGCGCACATGCTGCGGAACAGCCCACAGCACCCGAAGCAACCCCGGCGCCGGCTCACTTTGCAGAGCCCGTCGCCGCGGCAATCAACGAGAGCGCTGCGGTGTTTGCGGCACCCGAGCCCGCCGCGCCGGCGTTTCCCATAGCCCCGGCATCCAAGGTTGCGCCCGCGTCTACGCCGGCGCCCGAGCCTATAGACGTCAGCCCGCAAGATGACGAGTCGACCGCCCGCGTTTCCGAGGAGCCCGACTCCCCGGACACCGGCGATTCCGAATCAAACGCCGTGACCGACACCGTCTCTCCCGGTGACACCGCCGAAATCGACGTTGCCGCCGTTGAGGCCAAGCTCAAAGACCCCGGCTCGACCATGAGCTTTGAACCCCTGACCGAGGAGCGCATCGAGACCGACTCGACCTATGATGCCGGCACCACCACGCAACTCATGTGGGGCGCCCGCTCCGACGTTGGCTGCGTGCGCCCGCACAATGAGGATTCCTACCTGGTGCAGTCGCCGCTCTTTTGCGTATGCGACGGCATGGGTGGTCACGCTGCCGGCGAGGTAGCCTCTTCCATCGCCGTCGAGACTATTGCCAAGACGGCCCCACAGTCCGCCGACGCAGCACGCCTGGCCGCAGCCGTCGAGGCAGCCAACGCCGCCGTAATCGAGGCGGCCCTGAACGGCCTGGGCAAGCCCGGCATGGGCTGCACAGCCACCTGCGCCTACATCGAAAACGACACGCTCGCCATCGCCCACGTGGGCGACTCTCGCGCCTATCTGCTCCACGAGGGCACGCTCATCCGCGTGACCCGCGACCACTCCTACGTGGAGGAGCTCGTGGACGCTGGCGAGATCACGGCAGACGAGGCTCGCGTCCACCCCAACCGTTCGGTCATCACCCGTGCGCTGGGCTCGGACCCCGCCATGTATGCCGACCACTTCACTCTGCATATCGAGGAAGGCGACCGTCTGATCCTGTGCTCCGACGGCCTTTCGAGCATGATTCCCGATAGCGATATCGAGAACATCGCCACGCAGTCCTCAACCGCGCAAATCTGCGTCGACAACCTAGTGGACGCGGCGCTTGCCGCCGGCGGCCACGACAACGTAACCGTAGTAGTCGTTGACCTGGTTGACGATGGCGTTATGCGCGAGGCGCAACGCGTGCGTCGCCGCAACGTTACTATCGCCGCCATCCTGGCCCTCGTCTTTGTGCTGGCAGCTGGCATCTGGGCCTACACGGGTGTCACCGGCTCGTACTACCTGGGTACCTACCAGGGCAATGTCGCCGTCTGGCGCGGCCTGCCCGGCAAGCCACTCGGACTCAAGCTCCACTGGCTCGAAAGCGAAACCAGCATCAAGCTGTCCGACCTGCCCGAAGACACGCAAAACCGCCTCAAGGCGGGCATTCCGCAAACAAGTGTCGACGATGCGCAGGACACGATATCCAAGTACCGCCACCAGATCGACGAGGAGCAGACCCGCCAGGTGATCGACGCGCAAACGATTCGCGACAACACCAATCAGGGATCGACCTCCGAATCAGATTCCGAGAAAACCGCCGAACAGTCCGCCGAGGCCGAAGCCTCCGATAAGAATTAGAAAGGGAGTGCCGCTTATGAGTCGCCGCAACACCGAGCTGCTCTTGCTCATCGCCTCGGCGTTCCCCGTCATCCTGCTGTATGCGATGTACGTCCTCACCGCGGGCGCTGCCATCTCCTTTGAGACGCTCGCCGTACCGATCGGCCTCTTTGCCGCCTTTGCCGCGGCCCACATTGCCGTGCGCATCTTGGCGCCCGGTGCCGACCCCGCCATCCTGCCCATCGTATTTATACTTTCGGGCATCGGCATCACGTTCGTGACGCGTCTCGCCCCCGCTCTCGCCATCTCACAGCTCATCATCCTGTTTGTCTCGGTGGCGCTCATGGTAGGAACGCTTGCACTAGTCAAAAACCTCGACGTGGTCATGCGCTACAAGTACACCTTTGGCATCATCGGCATCATTCTGCTGATGCTGCCTATCTTTATCGGCACCACGATCTCGGGCTCCAAGCTGTGGATTCGCATCGCGGGCTTTACCATCCAGCCCGGCGAGTTCGCCAAGGTCTTTATCGTCCTGTTCCTGGCCGGCTACCTGGCCGAGAACCGCGAGCTGCTCTCCATCTCCAACCGCAAGATTCTGGGCTTTAAGATCCCTCGCCTGCGACTGCTGCTGCCGCTGTTTGCCGTGTGGGGTGTGTGCCTGCTCGTCGTCGTCTTCGAACGCGACCTAGGTTCGGCCGTGCTGTTCTACACCATCTTCTTGCTGATGCTCTACGTTGCCACGGGGCGCTTTTCGTATGTCGTTATCGGCCTTGCGCTCTTAGCTGTTGGAGCCGTGGGCGCCTACAAGTTCCTGTCTCACGTTCAGGTGCGTTTCCAGGTTTGGCTCGATCCGTTTAAGGACGCCCAGGGCCAGGGCTACCAGATCGTCCAGTCGCTCTTCTCGCTTGCCGATGGCGGTCTGGTCGGTGTTGGCATCGGCAACGGCATGGCCAACAACATCCCTGTCGTCGAGTCCGACTTTATCTTCTCGGCTATCGGCGAAGAGATGGGCCTTTTGGGCGGCGGCGCCGTGCTCATCCTTTTTATGCTCTTTGCCGTTCGCGGCCTGACCACGGCTGCCCGCGCTAAATCCGACCTCGCTGCCTTTAGCGCCACGGGCCTTACGGCCGCCATCAGCTTCCAGGCCTTCTTGATCGTTGGCGGCGTAACCCGCCTGATCCCGCTGACCGGCGTCACCCTGCCCTTTATGAGCCAGGGCGGCTCCTCTCTGCTGGCGAGCTTTATCATCGTCGCGCTCCTGCTGCGCGCCGGTGACGAGGCGACCGGACGCGAGGCCGAGCTTACCGGCACCGGCACCATGGCCGCCATCACCGATGATCAGGTCGCATCTGCCGCCGCCCCGACGGGCACGCGCTTTGCCACCTCGTCTTCCTACGGCAGCGGCAGCCATTCCGTCGGCTCACGCATGCGCCGTCGCCTGCTCGACACGCCTGAATCCGGTGTGCTCGGCCGCGTTGCGCTCGCCAACCGTCTAACCCGTGCGGTGCTCGCCTTTACGGCGCTGTTCGCCATCCTTATCGGCAACCTCACCTATGTCCAGGTCATCAAGGCTAAGGACTATCAGGACATGCCGACCAACAACCACACCATCGCCCGCTCCAAGTACATCCAGCGCGGTTCCATCATCACGTCCGACGGCGTGACGCTGGCCGAGTCGCTGCAGCAGGAGGACGGCACCTACGTACGCTCCTACCCCAACGGTAACCTGGCAGCGCACGTGGTTGGCTATGTGAGCCAGCAGTATGGCACCACCGCCATCGAGAGCGTCATGAACGACACGCTCACCGGCTCTAAGGATTACTCCAGCTGGAACAACGCCATCGCGTCGCTCGCGGGCCAGACCCAGCCGGGCAACACCGCCAAGCTCACCATCGACTCGCGCATCCAGACGGCTGCCGAGCAGGCGCTCAAGGGCTTTAAGGGCGCTGTAGTGGTCATCGACCCGCGTACCGGCGCGGTGCTCGCATGTGCCAGCTCGCCCACCTACGACAACACCAACATCGATGCCCTGCTGCAGACGGGCGGCGGCGAGGACGGCTCCATGTACAATCGCGCCATGGACGCGCTGTACACGCCGGGCTCAACGTTTAAGGTCGTTACGCTTTCCGCGGCACTCGAGACCGGTACCGCCAGCCTTACCAGCACCTACCAAGCGCCCGGCTCCATGGACATCGGCAACGCACCGGTCACCAACTATGCCAACGAGAGCTACGGCACCATCAGCCTGCAGCAGGCCTTTGCCGTGTCCTCCAACGTCGTCTTTGGCCAGGTGGCCAACGAAGTTGGCGCAAACACGCTCGTGCAGTTTGCCAACGCCTTTGGCTACGGCCAAAAGCTCGGCCAGGACCTGACCTCCGCGGCCTCCATCATGGCCGACCCGTCGCTCATGACCGAGTGGGAGACCGCCTGGGCCGGCGCCGGCCAGCCTGTCGGCATGGACCACACGCCCGGCCCGCAGACCACCGTCATGCAAAACGCCGTGATTGCCGCCGCCATCGCTAACAGCGGCGTGGTCATGGACCCGTACTTTGTAGCCCAGGTACTCGCCCCGGACGGAACCGTAGTCAAGACCACGCAGTCCCGCTCGCTGGGTCAGGCCGTCAGCTCCGCCACGGCCGACCAGGTCAAGCAGGCCATGCTTGCCGTCGTCCAGTCCGGCACCGGCACCGATACCCAGATCCCAGGCGTCAAGGTCGCCGGCAAGACCGGCTCGGCCGAGACTGGCGGCACCAACGTCAACTCGATGTTCGTTGGCTTTGCACCTTACGATTCACCCACGGTCGCCATCTCGGTGGCCTTAGAGGATTACGACAAGCATGACGTCAAGGCCGCCAAGATCGCCGGCATCGTCCTGACCGCGGCGCTTGCCGCACAGGGAGCGTGATGCCCATGATCGAATCGGACACCCGAGGCGCGCCGCGGCCGAAGAGTTAGCGGCAACGCGCCACACGGCCCCAGCGGCCACATCATAGGTACTACACACATCGTTGAGCGAATAGTTATGTTAGGAGCAGGAATGGAACAGAGGGTCCTCGGGGGAAGATACCTCCTCAAGGATAAGGTGGGAACAGGCGGCATGGCGACCGTCTACCGTGCACAGGACCAGGTTCTCGACCGCACGGTAGCCGTCAAGATCATGCTGCCGCAGTATGCTGGCGACGCGACCTTCGCCGCACGCTTTAAGCAGGAGGCCCAGGCAGCAGCCGGTCTCTCCTCCCCCTATATCGTGGGCGTCTACGATTGGGGCAAGGACGGCGACACCTATTACATCGTCATGGAGTACCTGCGCGGCACCGACCTTAAGAGCGGCATCAAGAGCCACGGCGCCCTCGACCCCAAGAAGGTCGCCCAGATCGGCTCGCAGATCAGCTCCGCGCTTTCGGTCGCCCACAAGCACGAGATCATCCACCGCGACATTAAGCCGCAGAACATCATGGTGCTGCCCGACGGCAACATCAAGGTGATGGACTTTGGCATTGCGCGCGCCAAGAACAGCCACCTCACGCAAGACAACAACGTGCTGGGAACCGCCCACTACGTCAGCCCCGAGCAGACCCGTGGTCAGGACCTCGGCCCCACCTCGGATATCTACTCGCTGGGCGTCGTAATGTATGAATGCGCCACCGGCCGCGTTCCCTTTGACGGTGACGACGCTATCTCGGTCGCACTCAAGCAGGTCAACGAGTTGCCTATTCCGCCGAGCCAGATCAACTCCGGTGTCGACGCCGACCTTGAGCGCATCATCCTCAAGTGCATGGAGAAGGACCCCGCAAACCGCTTCCAGACCGCCGACGAGCTGCGTCAGGTGCTCAACAGCTACCTGTCGGGCCGTGCCGTCAACGTCTCGGAGCCCACGCGCATCATCGGTGCCCCCGGTGAGCTGGGCGCCACCAAGACTCGTGAGCTTTCCGATCAGACGCGCGCCATGGTGCGTCCTGTCTCGGGCGTGAGCGGCCAGAATACCGCCCGTAGCTCGGTTTCGGGCTCCACCGGCTCCTACGAGGTCGAAGAGCCCAAATCCAACAAGAACAAGATCATCGCCGCCGTGGTGGCAGCGGTTGCCGTCATCGGCATCGTGGTGGCCTTTGCCACAGGACTCTTTGGCGGCGAGCAGGTCGCCGTGCCCGACGTACTGGGCAAGGACCAGCAGACTGCCGTCGAGCTGATCAAGGAAGCCGGCCTCGAGGTCGGCACCATCGACCAAAGCTACAACGACGATGTCGACGAGGGCAAGGTCGCCGAGCAGACGCCCAACGGCAACACCAAGAAGGCCAAGGGCACTAAGGTGAACCTGGTAATCTCCAAGGGCCCCAAGCCCTCTGAGAAGGTTGAGGTTCCCCAGCTTGTCGGCCTGACCAAGGACCAGGCAGAAGCCGCGCTGGCAAGCGTTGGCCTGAAGGGCAACGCCTCCGAGGAGGCCAACGAGGCCGATGAGGGCCAGGTCTTTGAGCAGGGCACCGGAGCCGGTAAGGAAGTCGCGAAGGGCACGACCATCTCGTACAAGGTCTCGAGCGGCCCGGATACCACGTCCGTCCCCGACCTGACCGACATGACCGAGGCCCAGGCGCGCAACGCCCTCGATATGGCAGGTTTTGGCGTCGACGTGAGCTACCAGGAGAACGACTCTGTTACCGAGGGCACCGTGATCAGCTGGAACCCCAGCGGTAAGCAGAAGCCCGGCGCCACGATTACCGTCGTCATTGCCAAGAAGTCCGGCAAGGCCACCGTCCCGGGCAACCTGTACGGCAAGAGCATTTCCGCCGCCGTTACCGCGCTCAACAACGCCGGTTTCTATAACATTGGCTTCTGTGACCAGAACGGCAATCCCGTGAGCGGTAACGAGGATGCCACCGTTACGGGCGTCTCCCCCACCGGCAAGCAGTCCACCGACAGCACGATCACGCTGACGGTCGCACTTTCTAGCTCCACCTCGGGTGACGATTCCGGCACGACGACTAACTAGTCGACAACCCATCACCTGCAGCGGCTATGGCCGCAAACATATTCGCTCAGAAGCGCCCGCTTGCTCCCCGGCAAGCGGGCGCTTTGTTTATCGACAGGCCAGGGCTCCATAGCAACACAAAGAGGCCCGCAAAAACAAGCCTCCCAGGTGACAACAGAATATGTAATGCAGTAATTACTAGCCGCAGAACTTCACCATGGTCTCGACCACGAGCTTCTCGGAGTTGAGCTGCTGTATCATGATGCCCTGCTGGAACAGCGGGATGTTGGCGCGCGTGCGCTCCGGATCGGAGTGCTCGACGAACTCCTTCTTATCCAAGGTGCAGACCGAGCGCGACAAAACGACTTCGAAGCGACCCATTACGGCATCGCGCATGCGCTACAATCTCGGTTAATCTGTTAACCACCCGAAAGCAGCAGGAGGCCCCATGCCCACACCAGGCAAGCGCCCATCCATGCGTCAGATTGCCGTCGCGGCCGGCGTATCCGTCGCCACGGTCTCCCACGTCATCAACGGCAGCGGCCGTTTTTCCGAAGACACCCGCAAACGCGTGGAAGCCGCCCTAAAGGAATACGGCTACGTCACGAACATGGCGGCGAAGAGCCTCCGTATGGCCCAGTCCCGGACCATCGGCATGATCGTGCCGGACATCTCCAACGACTTCTTTTCCAAGATCGCCCTGCATGTGGAGCGCGAGCTGGCAACCGAGGACTACTCGGTCTTTGTTTGCAACAGCGCCAATGACCCCGCCCGCGAGCGTGACTACTTCCGCACGCTGGCAAGCAAGCAGGCCGACGGTATCATCTGTATCTCCGGCCTGCGCAGGCTCGACGGCGAGTTCGTCCCCCACGGAATCCCCGTGGTCTGCATCGACCGTGCGCCCGAAAACGACCTCGGTTTCCCACACGTGGGCTCCGACAACATCGGCGGTGGCTACATGGCGACCGAGCACCTCATCGAGCGCGGCTGCAAGGACATCCTGAGCATCTCGAGTTTTACCGCCAACTACCCCGGCAACGAGCGCCAGATGGGCTACGAGCGGGCGCTCGCCGCGCACGGAATGCCGCTACGCCGCGACTACCAGCTGTTTGTCTCGGGTAAGCAGCCGAGCATCATCGAGTCGGAAGAGCTCGTGACCGACTTCCTCTCCACGGGCTACCCCGTCGACGGCGTCTTCGCCCATAGCGACCACGCAGCCGTGGGCGCGCTGCGTGCGCTCGTTGCCGCCGGCAAGCGCGTACCCGAAGACGTCCGTCTCATCGGCTTCGACGATTCCGTTTACGCGCAGCTTCCGACGCCGCAAATCAGCACCATCCGCCGCTTCCCCGAGCGCCTCGCGCACGAGGGATGTCAGGCCCTGCTCGCCCTGCTGCGCGGCGAAGAGCCCGAGATGGAGACGCTTGTCCCCGTTAAGCTCGTGCAACGCGCGAGCAGCTAGACAGCGGACAGCGAATAGCCGCGTTTTTCTCTCGCATGTGCTCTATCCCACGCGCGACATGCAAAAAGCCCGCCACCACACGGGTGACGGGCTTTTCCGCTACCAGCCGCGTGCTTCCTCCGCACGTACGAGCTGACGAGCCTCGATCTGGCGAATCATATCGATGCGTCGCTGGTGACGGCCGCCCTCGAACTCGCCGGTGAGCCAGGCGTCGACAATCATTTTGGCCAGCTCGATGCCTACCACACGAGCACCAAATGCGAGCATGTTGGTGTTGTTGTGCTCGCGCGACAGGCGAGCGGAATACGGCTCAGAGCAGGTGCAGCAACGGATACCGCGCACCTTGTTGGCGGCAAGCGAGATGCCCACACCCGTACCGCAGATAACGATACCGCGATCAACCTCGCCGGACATGACAGCGTCCGCCACGGCCTCACCCGCGATGGGATAGTCAAAGCGCTCGGTGCTGTCCGTACCGAAGTTCACGACTTCGTAGCCGTACTTCTCCTGGATATACGCCGTGATGGCTTCCTTGTACTCGACTGCGACGTGGTCGTTTCCAATACCGATCTTCAAAAGAGACCCCTTTCCATAAGAACCATTCGCGCATGCCGCGCGCTCAATCCGTCCTAATTCGCCGTTCCGCTTCTAATACACCTCGCCGGCGCGCAAACGGCGCAGACACTCCTCGTAACCAGCGTCCTTGCCAAACAGCGCACTGGTGCCCAGGATAAATCCGTCCGCGCCAATGGCGGACAGGTCGCGCACGCGCTCGGGCGAGCAGGCGCCGTCGATCATGAGCTTGAAGCCAAAGCGCTCCTTCAGCGCGGCAAGGCGACGCACCTTGTCGTTCGTGAACTCGATAAAGCTCTGACCGGCAAAACCCGGATTCACCGTCATGACCATCACGTAATCGCAGAGGTTCAACATCTCCTCGATCTCGGAGATAGAGGTGTCGGGGTTCACGGCGATACCGGCGCTCTTGCCGAGGGACTTAATCGCGGCGAGTGTCTTGACCACGTAACGCTCGGACTCCGGATGGATATAGATGATGTCCGCGCCGGCGGAGGCGAAAAGTTCAACCTTGCTGGCAGGATTCTCGACCATAAGGTGCACGTCGACGAGCTTGTTGGTGGCAGCTCGCACGGCCTTGATGTCTTCGAGACCCATGGCGAAATTGGGAACGAAACTGCCGTCCATCACGTCGCAATGGAAGATGTCGATGCCGGCGGCGTCGAGATCCTCGACGGTCGCACGCAGATTGCCGTAGTCGGCGCACATGAGACTGGGGCAGAGCAGCATAGTGAACTCCTTATCTGCTCGGTGATTATCTACTCGGTGGTAATTAATCGTTTAACCTTTATCTACAGTCTGGCTGATTAATCGTTTAACCACGTTGTTAACCTGCAGGCTTTTCCAGATTCACAACGTTGCCATATTTGCCTATCTAGCTGGTATCATGCAGGAGCCCGCACCACGAAACGCTGTCGTATTCCCTAGGAAGAAATCCCGCTACGCGGACAGCAGCAGCCAGGGGCCGCAATCCGCAGACCTGAGCCCGGACCCCCTACGCTCCAGGCGTGATCAGGCGCGCGCACTGGGCGATCTTCTCGTCATAGGACTCCGCGATAATCGACACACCATCGAACCCAAACGCGCGAACATTCGAGAACTGATGGAACTTCGAGCTGTCGCACAGCACGTACGCCTTATTCGAATTCTCGCGCACGATGCGCTTCTTCGCCGCCTCAACGTAGGAGGGCGTCATGACGCCGCGGTCCTCGTCAATCGCGTTGGTCCCGATAAACGCCTTATCGAAGTACAGATCGCGCAGGATCGATTCGGTCATAGAACCGCAGAACGAGGAGTTCACATAGTTGAACTCGCCACCCACCACGATGAGCTGGGCGCGCGTCTCGCTCTTAATCAGGCACGCCGAGGCATCCGTCGTGTAAATTGTCACGTCGCGGTCGAGCAGCAGACGCAGCAGCGCCGTGCAGGTGGAACCCGAGTCCAAGTAGAGCGTGTCCCCGTCCTCAACAAAACGCAAGGCGACTTGGGCAATCTGTTCCTTCTCACTCCCGTGTAGGCCCGAACGCGTCGAGATACTCACCTCGTGGACAGCCGAGAGGAGCCTCACCGCGCCGCCCGAAAGATGCTCAACCTTGCCAAGCGCCTCCAGCTCCTTGAGGTCGCGACGTAGCGTCGAAATAGAGACGCCCGGCAGCTCCTCCTGCAGCTCGGAAATCCTCGCGAGGCCCGACTTCTGCAGGCACTCTACAATTCGCTCCTGGCGCTCATACGGAATCATATTGGGAACCTCTCCAAACCACTCTGCTTCACGCTCGTTCATTTCTTTTCGAAAAGTGTAACGCACAAGCAGAATAGCGGCCGCCACCTGTTGCGATGACGACCGCTTAATCGATTGACCTACCCTCTCGTTCACAATTTGAACGAGGTTGACACACCTCGCGTAAGCGCGACGCTCTTCAAGCGAAGAGAACGACCCTAGGAGAGGCGGCGCATCCGGGGCTCTTAGGCGAGCTGATCCTCCTTGCCGGTGAAGGCGAAGGCAAGAACACCGGCCACGACGGCGGAAATGAGCATGCCGACCATAGCCCAAGCGAAGTTCATGGGGTCGGAACTCACGAAAGCCGGGAACGTAGTGACGGAACCGAAGGTGAACGCAGTGGTGACGACCTTCATGATACCGAGGAACGCGCCGCCGACGGCACCGCCGATGATCTGCGCAAGCCAGACCTTCTTGTTCTTCACGAGCATACCGAACAGCGTGGGCTCGATGATGGCGGACAGGGCGATCGATACGACACCGGTCATCGCGAAGCTCTTGAGCTTCTGGTCGCGGGCCTTGAGGAACACGCCGAAGGCGCAGCCGATAACGGCGAAGTTGCAGGCGAAGGTGAAGGGGCAGATGTAGTCGAAGCCGTTCTGAGCGATGTTGTTGATCATGATGGGGTTCACGGCCCAGTGGATGCCCATGGACACCAGCACGGACCAGCCGCCGCCAACCAGCACGCCGGCGAACACGGAGCTGCGCTCGATCAGCCAGTTGACCACGAAGGCGATGGCCTCACCAGCGTAGACGCCCAGGGGACCGATGACGAGCATGGTGAGCGGAACCATAACGATCAGGGAGATGGCGGGCAGCACGACGAGCTTGAGCATCTCGGAAACGTGCTCATCGAGCCACTTGTACAGGTACGAGTAGACCCAGACAGACAAGATGGCAGGGATAACCGTGGAGTTGTAGTTCATGAGAACCACGGGGATGCCGAAGAAGTCCGTCATGGCGCCGTTGCCCGCGTCGCCCATGAGGGCGATGAAGTCCGGGTAGAGCAGGCACGCGCCGAGCAGCGCCGACAGGTACGGGCTCGCGCCGAAGCGCTTGCCGGCGGAGAAGCCGAGCAGCACGGGCAGGAAGTAGAACACGCTCATGGCCAGGGTGTACAGGATGGTGTAGGTACCCGTGCCCTCAGCGATGATGCCGAGCTGGGCGGCCAGGATAACGAAGCCGCGCAGGATACCGGAGCCGGCCATGGCGGGCAGCAGCGGGGCAAAGATGCCGGAGATCGCGGAGAAGACTTGGCTGACGATGCTCTCGCCCTCGTCCTTGGTAGCAGCGGAGATTTCCACGCCCGAACCCTTGACCAGCGGCTCAAACTTCTCGTACAGCTTCGGGACCTCAGTGCCGATGAGAACCTGGTACTGACCGGCCTTGTTCAGCGTGTTCACAACGCCTTCGACTTCCTTGACCGCAGCGTCGTCGCAAGCCGCGTCGTCTTTGAGATTGAGGCGCAGGCGCGTCGCGCAGTGCGTCATGCCCGAGATGTTCTCGGGACCACCGACGGCGTCCAGAATCCCCTGAGCCATCGCGTTCCAGTCGCGTTTCATTGGTTACCTCCCCATTGCGCAGAAGAGCTCGCGGACAAGCTCGGCTGCCTTAATCGCGTCGTTTGCATCGATAACGGATTGGATCTTCTCCATGCTTACGGCCTCGATGGCGTCGTTGAGCAGATGGATCATCTGGTCGTTCTGTGCAGCCTCGCCGGCAGCGGGCTCGATGACCGGGAACGTGTCGAAGTAGATTGCGCTGTCGTAACCGTGCTTCTTCACGTAGTAGAGGAACTCGAGGGTCTTCACCGGCGTGGACGTACCAATCATAAGGCCATCGTCGAAGCGACCGTTGCCGTCGTTTAGGTGAATGCCGTAGAGCTTGCCCTCGCGGCCGAACAGGTCGGCGGCCATGGCAGGGTTCTCGTGCTTCATGAGCATGTGGCAGTAATCCAGCGTGACGCCCAGGTTCGGGCGGTCTGCAGCGTTGAGAATCATGCCGGTCATACCCATGGAGTCGATGAACGCGTACGCGCGCTCCTCGTAGGGTTTGTACTCAATCGAGATCTTGAGGTCGGGCGCGTAGTCGCAAACCTTCTGGAATGCGGCTACGAGCTGGTCGAAGACGCGAGCGTAGGCGATCTGGAAGCTGTAGTCAAAGCCGTCGTGGCCGAGCCAGATGGTCACCGTGTTGCCACCGGCAGTGCGGCAGTAGTCGCACGCCTCGTAGCAGAGCTCAAGGGCTTCCGCGGCAAGGGCATCATCGGCATTGCCCAGGTCACCGTTGAGGAAGGCGTTGCGGAAGCGCAGCGCGCAGCCGTTCAGCTGCAGGTCGTGAGCTGCGAGCTTGGCGGCCATGTCCTCAGCCGTGACACCTGTGCAGTGCTCGGGGTAGTTGAGGTCGACGTGCGTGAGGCCCACGCTCTGGAACTCCGCGAACACGCGATCAAGATTCTTGTCGCCATCGCGAAAATAGGAGTTGATACGAGTTGCAAGCTTCATGCTTCTACGTCCTTTACCTTCGTCCTTGATCGTTTCTGCCCGTTCGAGCACCTGATCTATATCCGTAATTCGATAAGGGCCGCCGCCTGCGCGCCGGGGCTTACCCTGTGACATGTAGATTACTGCCACATAAGTTCATTTTCAATCAGTATTTTTCACTCTTTTTCTCATTGTGTCAGAGTTTTTCACCGTATAAAGCCATCTACCTTGTGGTTTTGCTGTTAATCAAGTTTGACCATTCTTGAAATTACCTGATTTTTTCTGAATTAATTTGCCGTTTATCGGTAAAAATCGACCGCTCACGGCTGACGGCGACGCAAGATGGAAGATACTTGCATGAGGAAAAGCACTGAATTCCCAGCGCCGATTCGAATGACGCGATTGGTGACGCGAGCGTCGACGGCCCGAATCTGCCGTCGGCCCCCACTAACCAAAAACGGCGCCGCTCACGCGACGCCGTCATATTCCCTGGTGCCCCCGGGCGGATTCGAAAACTCCCCCCCCCGCGGGGAAATTGGTGACGCGGGTGTCGACGGCGCTGAGCGCTCCGTGTTTTGGTATGTGGATATGGCAGCCATCAACCTTTCTCGGCATGTGAAACTCTAGGCACATATGAGCATACCTGAGCGACGCAACACATGCGCTCCATCTATCCCAACAAGCTCCAGCGGTACCCGCACTTCCCATTTCGTGTAGAAAAGGGCCTGTATATACTTCCCATTTCGTGTATTGAATCAGGTAACCACACTTCCCATTTCGTGTATACAGCAGCTAGATTGGGCAATCATGTCAGTATTCAGACGTACGGCCTACAATAAACTCCTCGATTGGAAAGCGAGTAATGGATCCCGAGCCATCATGCTCGAGGGGGCCCGCCGCGTTGGAAAAAGCACCCTTGCCCAAGAGTTTGCGCAGTCCAAATACAAATCCCACCTCGTGATCGACGAATCTGTTGCGAGTGAAAAAAGAAGACCGGAGACTCAACTGGTCTCCGGCCTCATTTCTAAAAAACGTCTCGTGGTTCTACTCGTGCTGTCGGGCTTCTACCAGCCTGCAGAAGTCGTTGACGCTCATGAGCCATTCCCTTTGCGCGGGCGTGTAGGTTTCGAACAGCGATGAGGGCACAACGAGGCTGAGCCTGTCCTTAGCCATAGCTCGTGTGTAATCCTCACTTACGGCGGGCTCAAGTGTTACAAGATGCTTGTCCTCGATTCTGTCAGCCTCATCAAGCACCTGACGCCAACGCTCCTTGATGGTTGTCTTGGCACCGAGCATCGTCAGTCGAGCGACAGGGAACTTGGGGTCGTGGTAATCGTCAATAGAGGGAAAGATGAAATCCGGCTTTGATTTGCCCTCGGTGTATTTCTGCGCCGAGTAGCGTATGCCCCTAGCATCGAATAGCATCGAGAGTTGATTCTCGAACGCCGTCCCCGCACGGGACTTGCGGCGCTGGAAGGCCGACATAGTGGTGCGCAGCACGCCATCAACATCAAGCGCCGAGCCAAGGTATGGCGCGAGGTCGCGCTCCAAGAGATGCCGCTCGAAGACGCGGAACAGCATCTCTTCGCGTTCGTAACAAGCGACCAAGCAGCCATCCGGGTCGCCCGTCCAATCGAGCTTTCCAAGGGTGGAAGCTGAGTAGGCTGAGAAGTCTGCCCCTTTGGGGAAGGACTCGCCGAATTTCTCGATCATACCGTCGAGGAAGTTCTCCGCTGCGATCGGCATGCTAACTTCGATGCCGATGGACTCCAAAATCCTTGCGGCGATCGACGTGATGCGCGTATCCTCCCGAGCAGAGGGCGTAAAACCCTTCTCGCCAACCCCGTCGAGCGCGAAGAGCCAGCGAACTTGAGATTCCGCCGTACTCCCCGCTCGGGCAAATAGGATTACGACCTCCTTGGCTTCGTGTAGGGCCAAAACCATGAGGTCGCCCGGACGGGCCATGCCCATGGCAGCATTATCGTTGTAGTAGAGCCTATACTCAGTTCTAGTTGGATGCTTCCTGCGGGCGTCGTACCAAGTGGTATAACCATGGTCGAATATAGGGTCTGCACCATCATCGAGATATGCGAAGGTAGTTCGCATCCCCTTTATGTCATCGTCTCCGAAAAGCGCGCGCAAAGGCCCCACGCCGTTGAATTCGTGCTGGTGGCTTTTATTGGCCCCCATGATGTCAACGCCCGCGAGGGTTTTCGCGACAGCACCGTCAAAATACGCGCCAAGTACTCCATAGTCCATCCTAGAACACCTCCATCATCAACTTCGCGACCGAGCGCACGACCGGCACGGTCACGGAGTTGCCGAACTGCCTGTATGCCTGAGTATCCGACACCGGGATGATGAACTCATCGGGAAATCCTTGCAGGCGCGCGCATTCGCGGGGAGTGAGTTTACGAGGGTTTTTTCCTTCCTGCCCGACCAGAATCTCGCTGCCATCCTTGTGGTACCGGGCGGAAAGCGTCCTTGTCGTGTCCTCTGGGCCGACCATCGAGTATCCAAAGCCGTGGCCCGCCGCCTCATGCTTTTCGCGATAGGCGCGCAGATAGGCCCATAGCTTATCCGAAATGGTGTAGCGTTCGTTTGGTTGCTCTTCGAGGATTTCCCCTAGCGTATGTCCCGGTCCCGGCACCTTAAGGTCATCCCACGAGAAGGGAACTTCCTCCCTGAACCCCACGATGTAGATGCGCTCCCTGTGCTGGCACGTCCAGTTTTTTGAATCAAGCACTTTCCAGAAAATATGGTATCCAAGGTCCTCCTCAAGCGTCTGTCGTATGACCTTGAAGGTCTTCCCGCCGTCGTGACTCGTAAGGTTCTTAACGTTCTCAAGCAAGAAGGCCTTCGGGCGCTTGTCGCGTATGATGCGAGCGACCTCGAAAAAGAGGGTTCCCTGCGTTTTATCCTCAAAGCCGGTGGGTCTCCCCAAAGATTGCTTCTTCGAAACGCCTGCAAGGGAGAATGGCTGACAAGGAAAGCCTGCGAGCAGGACATCGAAGTCCGGTATATCGTTTGATGCGACCTGACGGATGTCGCCCGCCGGGGTCTCTCCATAGTTCATCCGGTAGGTTTTCTGGGCGAACTTATCCCACTCGCAAGAGAAGACGCACCTACCGCCAAGCTCCTGGAACGGCATTCGTATACCGCCGATGCCCGCGAAGAGATCGCAGAAGGTAAAAGGCGCGTCGCTGCGCTCCCCTTGGTCAAATGGAGCCCCCGCATCGAGCGATGCGATAAAGGCGCATTCAGCCGCCGTTGGACTAGTATCCCCAGACTCCCAGCGCCGAACGGTGCGTTCGCCAGACGAGCCCATACCAAGGGCGGCGGCGAACTCCTTTTGGGTGAGGCCGAGGTCAATTCTCTTTTGCGCTATATCAGCTGCATTTAGTTGCATGGGACGCCTATCTTGGTTGAAAAACGGTCAAACTGTCCTGTATTTACCACAGCGTTAGTCTATCACCCCGAGCGGACATGTCTTCCCCTTGCTTCAGTCCGCCTCTAAACCCCGTAGCATCAACTGGGCTTTAGGGCTTGGACACTCTACCGGAGGGCTCTAGACGCAATTGGTGACGCGGGTGTCGACGGCCCGAATCCGCCGGCGGCCCCCGCAAACCAGAAACGGCGCCGCTCCCGCGACGCCGTCATATTCCCTGGTGCCCCCGGGCGGATTCGAACCGTCGACACCCGCTTTAGGAGAGCGGTGCTCTATCCCCTGAGCTACGGAGGCATGTTGTACTAGTGTAGCAGATTTGCCCCTTGGCCATGTAGCGCATGGCCACTCATCAAGAAGGCTCTGCAGCGAATTATCGCCGTAGAGCCTTCTCAATAACGGAAAATTATAACCCAGAATAACGCAAAATAATGGGATGGGGTTTCCTCTAACCACATGTAAGGGAAATTCCATCCCGGTATTCGGCTAAAAAATGGGACAAGCTTTCCCAACTGGCGCTCAAAAGGAAAATGCATCCCGGAATGAGAACGAATTCCGGGATGCATTTTCCGCCATCTATCGCAGACGACTAGTCGCCTTTGTGAAAGAGGCTTTTGATGGCAGCAGGGATGCTCTTGGCGCCCTTGGCCGTCACATCGATAAAGTCGGGCGAACGCACGAGCTTATCCTCGTCGACGTACTTGCGGACCGCGCGAAGCGTCTCTTTGTCGTCGCGCGTCGAAAACGTAAAGTGACCGTTGTCCTTGGTGAAGATGGCAAAACGCGTAATCTTCTTGGTGCCGCGCAAAACCTCGGCGGCAATATAGTCGACCTCGTCCCACGGGATTTGAATATAATCCTCGGGATTGCGCTCGTTATAGTACTCAAACGCCTTATTGCCCACCATCACGTTACCGTGGCTGGTAAGCCCCATCAGGCAGGTTGCCGGCGTTGCCAGATCGACCGTGCTGTTCTGAGATTGCGCCATACGCGCCTCGCCCTCCAATAAAAACAATCGGACCGCATCCAGTGTACCCACCGGGTGCGGTCCGTTTCAATGGCTCAAAAGCCCTTACCTAGCAACTCTCGGTCTTAAGCCGAAGCGTGCTTACATGAAGCCGCAGAAGCGACCGATGATGCCGACGGCGAAGAGAGCCAGGATGATGACGATCGGGCTGACCTTCTTCTTGAGGAGCTTGCAGACCAGCAGGGTCAGGCACACGGCGGCAAGGCCGGGGATGAGCTGATCGAGGTTGGCCTGAAGCGTGGTGACCTTCATCTGATCAAGGGCGGTAGCACCGACGGAGTTGTACATCGTCAGCGCTTCCTTGATACCCTCGGAACCGGAGGGCAGGCTAGCCCAGTCGATAAAGGCGCCAGCAGACTGCTTGACCGTGGAGACGATCGGGGTGAAGGAAATGGACACCCAGCGCTCGACCAGGGCGCCGATGATGAACATACCCAGGATGGAAGCGCCCTCGGTGACCTTGCCCATCAGACCACCGGAGAGGTCCTTGGCGATGGAGGAGCCGACCTTGTAGCCAAACTCCTGCGTGTACCACAGGAAAGCGTAACGGATGATGTTCCACGCGAAGAAGAACAGCAGCGGACCGACGATGCTGCCGGACATGGCCAGGGAAGCGCCCAGAGCGCCCAGAATCGGGCGAAGGGTGAACCAGAAGACGGGGTCGCCGACGCCGGCGAGCGGGCCCATCATACCGACCTTGACGCCCTGAATGGCGACGTCGTCAATCGGGGCACCGTTGGCGCGCTCCTCCTCGAGAGCGAGGGTAACGCCAATGACGGGGGCGGAAACATAGGGGTGGGTGTTATAGAACTCCAGGTGGCGCTTAAGAGCGGCGATCTGGTCATCCTTACTGGTGTAGAGCTTCTTGATCGCAGGGATCATTGCGAAGCACCAGCCGCCGTTCTGCATACGCTCGTAGTTCCACGAGCCCTGAAGGAACTGATGACGGAAGCAAACCTTCTTGCGGTCAGCCTTGGTGAGCTGAATCTTGTTCTCTGCCATATGTATCACTCCCCTCCTACTCGTAATCGTTCAGAATGTCGCCGAGCGGGTCGCCGGAGCCACCGCCCATGCCGCCACCCTGCTTGGCCAGATCCTTAAGGCCAAGGTAGATGAGGGCAAGGGAGATGCCGATGAGACCAAGGGCGATCAGCGTGAGCTGAGGGATGGCAGCAAGGACAAAGCCGAGGACGAAGAACGGCCAGGTCTCCTTGGTGGCCATCATGTTGATGACCATGGCGTAACCGACGGAAGCGACCATGCCGCCGCCGACAGCCATGCCGCCGGACAGCCAGTCGGGCATAGCGTTAAGCGCGTTGGTAACGGCCTCGGCCGGGATGACGCACAGAAGCACTGCCGGGATGGCGATACGAAGGCCCTGCATGAGGATGGCAGCATACTGCCAGCGCTCGATGCCGGAGAAGTCGCCCTTCTCGGCGCAACCGTCCATGGCGTGAGCGATAGCGGTAGCAATGGTACGGCAGATCATGGTCAGGAACAGACCAGCGACCGACAGCGGGACGGCGACGGCGATAGCGGTGGTAACGGCCTTGGCCGAATCGGTGGCGCCACCGTTGAGGGCGAGCACCATGATGATCGAAGAAGCGACCGAGGCCAGAGCGGCGTCAGGCGCGACAGCGGCGCCGACGTTAGCCCAGCCAAGGGCCATCATCTGGAGCGAACCGCCCAGGAGGATGCCCTCCTGAAGGTGACCGGTTACGAGACCGATAAGCGTGCATGCCACGAGCGGCTGATGGAACTGGAACTCATCCAGAATGCCTTCCATACCGGCAAGCAACGCGACAATCGCAACAAGCAGAATAGTGATTGCAGACATGTATCGGACCCTCCTTTACTATGCTTGAGCGGCCAGTTCGGCCTTAGCTTTCTTCAACATGGCGTCGAGATCCTCGGAGGAATCCGAAGGAACCTTGCGGACCTCGAACTTGACGCCCTTGGCCTTGAGGGCCTCGAGAGTCTTAACGTCATCATCGCCCATAGCGACGGCGTTGGTGACGACGACCTTGCCCTTGGAGTGAGCCATGGAACCGATGTTGACTTCCTTGATGTCGACACCGGCCTCGATGGCCTTGAGCAGATCCTGCGGATTCTCAAAGAGCAGCATGGCCTTGGTGTCACCAAAGCGCGTGTCCTTGACGACCTCGGCCATCTTCTTGATGGGCACGACGTTGGCATGGACTCCCGGAGGGGCAGCCTGCTCGATCATGGTCTTGCGGAGCTCGTCGTGAGCAACGCCGTCGGAAACCACGATGATGCGGTTGGGGTTGATCTGCTTGGTCCACGTGGTGGCCACCTGACCATGAAGCAGACGGGTGTCGATACGGACGTGGGCGATCTTGATGTGCCCATCGCCGATGACCGTTCCCGGAGGGATGGCGCCTGCAGGAGCAGCGGCGGCCGCAGCCGGCTTCTTCTCCTCGGGCTCCAGAGACTCGGGCTTGACACGCACGCCAGCCTTAGCCTCAGTCACGAGATGTTTTGCGATCGCATGTGCAGTGTTCTTTGCGTCAAAGCGCTGCGAATATGCCTCGATGAGCATAGGCAGGTTGACACCGGTGACGATAGCCCAGGAATCGTGGCCCTCGATGAGCCCGCTGATCTGGTTGAACGGCGTGCCGCCCCACAGATCAACGAGGAAGAGCACCTGCTCCTGGTCTTCGAAGGAAGCGATTGCTTCCTCGACCTTGGCACGGAAGTCGTCGGGGCCCATGCTCGGCTCGAGCGAGACCACGGCAACAGACGGCTGATCGCCAAAGACCATCGAGCCCGTCTGCTTGATTCCAGCTGCCAAGTCCCCGTGGCTAGCAAGAACAATACTTACCATCACATAACCTCCTTTTTGTCTACGTATTTCCTACACGACATGAAAGGAGTATACCTGTTTGGATTGTGGAATTATAGCTAAATTCGCAAAAGGTTGCATTATTTGTTTAAACGTCTAAGTTTGTTACAAGTTGATTACGTTGCTGGCTTATAGCTCATTGCCTGCTAAAACGTGATTTGCTGATTGTTTTCAAAGACATATAAAGGTGCACCGTTCGTTAAGACCGCTTTTAGGTGAATCCCAATGCGTCTGCGTGCCACCATTTTGTTTAAACAGACATGACTTGACTAACCGAAGCAAATATGTTTAGAACTCTAGCCCATGTAGACATTAGATGTTAGGCGATGTGGAGAGGGTTGGCGGCGTCGACGGCATCGGGGGCGTCGGAGAGGCCGTCAGGAGCAGCGTCTGCCGGGTCCTCGTCGGGGGTCTCGATCTGTTTGATCATGACCTCCTGGCCCTGCAGCAGGTATGTTTCACCGCTGCCGCAATGGGGGCAAGTCTTGCCGTGCTCGACCGTCGCGTAGTCGCGGCCGCACGCCTCGCAATGCGTCACGGCCTCGACAGGCTCCACGATAAGCTCCGCGCCCTGCGTGATAGGCTTTTTATCCGCCGCCCAGCGCCAAGCGTCGAGTAGTAGATCGGGGACGACGCCCGAGACCTCGCCCAGCAGCAGCGTGACGCTCGAAACGCGACGCACGCCATGAGCGCGCGCCACATTCTCAACATCGCGAATGATGTGATACACAATCCCTAATTCATGCAAGTCGAAACCCTTTCTGCAGAGGTTGATTCGATGCAAACTCAAAGCAAGGGAACGGCGAAATCTAGTCTGCGCCGTCCCCTTACCCGCCATGGTTACCTATTTACGACCGAACTTGATTTTGATTGCACGCTTTAGAGCGTACTTGCCGAGGCTTGGGAGCTTTTGCTCGTATTTGACCATCGTGGAGCACTCGGGGCGGTCGCGATCCAGATGGATGGCGTCGAACGCGCACTTGGTGGTGCACAGGCCGCAGCCGATGCACTTGTTGGGGTCGACGATCGAGGCGCCGCAGCCCAGGCAGCGGGCGGTCTCGGCGCGCACCTGCTCCTCGGTAAAGGTCTCAACATACTCGCTAAACGGCGCAGCCTTCTCGCGTTCGCGGTCCACATGCGCAACCTCGCGGCTCGCGTTGTCGTAGCTCTCGATCACGACATCGTCGCGGTCGAGCGCGGTGTAGCGGCGCTGGTTGCGGCCGATGGTGAGCGTGGAGCCCGGCTGCACAAAGCGATGGATGGACACGGCAGCCTCGTGGCCGGCGGCAATGGCATCGATGGCAAAGCTGGGGCCGGTGTAGACGTCGCCGCCCACAAAGATGTCGGGTTCGGCGGTCTGGTAAGTCTGGGGATCGGCCAGGGCGCCCTGGCCGCGGCCGAGCTCCACCTTGGAGCCAGCCAGCAGGTCGCCCCACACAATGGACTGGCCAATCGACATGACGACACGGTCGGCATCGACACGGCGCAGATCGTTCTCGTCGTACTCGGGCGCAAAACGGCCCTCGTCGTCAAAGACACGCGTGCAGCGCTTGAAGGTGATGCCGCACACGCGACCGGCCTCGTCCAGGTGAATCTCCTTGGGGCCCCATCCGCAGCTGATGTGCGCGCCATCCTCAATGGCCTCGCGACGCTCCTCCTCGCTGGCAGGCATCTGGGCATCGCTCTCCAGGCAGAACATCTCAACGTGCTCGGAACCCAGACGGCAGGCGTTGCGCGCGACATCGATAGCCACGTTGCCGCCGCCCACCACAATGGTGCGGCCGGACAGGGAATCGATCTTGCCGCTGTTAACCTCGCGAAGGAAGTCGACGGCCACGGTCACGTCCTCGGCACCCTCGCCCGGAATGCCCGCAAGGCGGCCGCCCTGGCAGCCAATGGCAACGTAGAAGGCCTTAAAGCCCTGCGCGCGCAGCTCGTCGAGCGTCACATCGCGACCGACCTCCACGCCATAGCGGAACTCGGCACCCATCAGGCGAATAACTTCGACCTCGGCCTCGATAACGTCCTTCTCCAGCTTAAAGCTGGGAATGCCATAGGTGAGCATGCCGCCCGGGCGCTCGTTCTTCTCGAACACGACGGGCTTGTAGCCCTTCTCGGCCAGATAGAAGGCACAGGACAGACCGGCCGGGCCGGCACCGATGATGGCGATCTTCTGATCGAAGCCGCCGGCGCGCGTCGGCGTCACCACGGGTGGGACATAGCGGGTCGCGGCATCAAGATCGCGCTGGGCGATAAACTTCTTGACCTCGTCGATAGCCACGGCGGCGTCCACACGGCCACGGGTGCAGGCATCCTCACAGCGGCGGTTGCACACACGGCCGCAGATAGCGGGCAGCGGGTTCTCGCGCTTGATGAGCGCCAGCGCCTCGTCATAGCGGCCCTGCGCCGCGAGCTTTAAGTAGCCCTGGACGGCAACGTGCGCGGGGCAAGCCGTCTTGCAGGGCGCGGTGCCGGACTCGTGCGTCTCGATACGGTTATCGTTGCGGTAGTTGGGCGACCACTTGGTGTGGTCCCACTTGGTGGCATCGGGCAGCTCCTGGCGCGGATACTCGGGCACCTGTCCGCCGGCCTTTTTGCTGCAGAGCTTCTGGCCGAGCTTGGCGGCACCGGCCGGGCACACCTCAACGCAGCGACCGCAGGCCACGCACTTGTCCTTCTCGACCTTGGCGACATAGGCCGAGCGCGACAGGTTGGGCGTGTTGAACAGCTGCGAGGTGCGCAGGGCATAGCACACGTTGACGTTGCAGTTGCAGATGGCGAAGATCTTGTTCTCGCCGTCGATGTTGGTGATCTGGTGCACAAAGCCGTTGTCCTCGGCCTGGCGCAGGATGTCGTAAACCTCGTCGCGCGTCACGTAATGGCCGCGGTCGGTCTCGACCACGTAGTCGGCCATATCGCCCACGGCGATGCACCAATCGGCCGGGTCGTCGGCGCAGCCCTCACCCATCACGCGACGGCTCGCGCGGCAGCTGCAGGTGCTAGCGGCATATTTGCCATCGTATTTGTCGAGCCAATGCTCGATATGCTCGATCGGCACCGACGTGCTCGCGGCATCGATAGCCTTCTCGACCGGAATGACATGCATGCCGATGCCGGCACCACCGGGCGGCACCATCGGCGTGGCCTTGGACAGCGGTCCCTTGGACGCCTGCTCAAAGAACTTAGCATAGACCGGGTGCTCCTCGAGCTGGCTCACGCGCATGTTGAGAAACTCAGCGGAACCCGGCACCAGCATGGGCAGCACCCACTGCTTGGCGCGCTCGGGGTTTTCCCAGTTGTACTCGAGCAGGCCCGTGTAGCTCATATCGTCGAGCATCTTCTCGATATCGGCTTCGGGCATGCCGGTGAGCTTGACCATCTCGGGCAGCGTATAGGGACGGCGCATCTTCATCTTGCAGAGCACTTCGGCCTGCTCGTCAGTCGCGGCCTCGGCAAACGACCAGTACTCGTAGCCCAGCAGCTCATCGCGATGCAGCAGACGGTTGGTGCAGTGCTCGCACAGCTTGACGATGGCCTCGCGCGGATGCTCCGGCAGCGGCGGCACGAACTCCGAACCGATGTCGGGCTCGGTGTAGCTAATCCCCGGTCCGTTGAGAATCATGGTTGTCCCTTCTCTTGCCACAGCCCGGCGAGACCGCGGCACCCCTCTTTTTTGCAGGCCGGGCATGCCCCCATGCCGTTCACCCGCCATTAGTTGACATTGTGTCAAAAATAGTATTGACGAACCGTCAACAATATTCAAGACTGTTAGGCGAACGGTCAGGCAAAAGAGGATGAAAGGCGGCAAAACATGAGCAACAACACAGCAGATACCTCTGTGGTCGATGCCGTCCCCGCATCCGATAGCGCGGCAAAGCGCTTGACGGGCGACGAACGCCGTCGCGAGATCCTCGCCGCCGTGCGCACCGTGAGCTCTGAGCTAGGCGTGTCGCATCTATCCGTCTCGGCCGTGACCAAGCGAGCCGGCTGCACGCGCTCATTGTTCTACCACTACTTTGCCGACATGGACGCCGCTGTCACCGCCGTCATGGACGAGGCGATCGACGGTTTTATCTCCGAGCTCGAGCAGTGGAATGCCAACCGCACCGTCGGTGATATCGAGGGCGCACTCGACACCGTCGCCCCGCTCTTTAAGCGCCTGGTCGTCAGCGGCCACGAGCTGCCGAGTACGCTCACCTCAAGCAGCGGCGCGCTCTACGGCGGCTTTTTGCACAACGTGGTCCAGCGTGTGGCGCAGTATATCTGCGACACCACCGTGGTGGATTTTGCCGCCCATCATGAGCTACGCATCGACCATGTCTACGAGACGTTCTACACCCTCATCATGGGGTTGTTGATGTATATCCGCACGCACCCCGATGTGCCCGACGAGACGGTCAAGGAAATCATCGCCTCGACACTCCACATCGAGGGCTATACCGCCAAGTATCCGGAGCGCAAGCCCCAGAACTGACGACATTTGGCCAAACTGCCCGCGATCAGAAGAGGGGCCGCGGGCGTGTGAAAGGAGAGCAGCATGCTGTTCGATGTTTGGGGTAGCGATACCCTTATCCACTGGGCCGGCTGGGCCATGGTCTTTATTGGCCTGATCGTGCTCAACGAGGTCGGCCGCCGCACCAAGCTGGGCGCGGCAATCATCTTTGGCGTGGCTCCGCTGGCCATGACCATCTACTGCGTCGCCATCGCCATCGGCGTCTCGCAGGGTGCCGAGTGGGCGCTCACCAACCCCACCCATGTGTACCAGAACAGCTGGTTCCACTACGCCAAGGTATACGCGGCGCTGGCCGGTTGCTGGGGCTTCATTGCCATTAAGTACCAGTGGGGCAAGATTGGCAAGGCGCATTGGTTCCGCGCATGGCCGTTTGTGATCGTCGCCATCAACATCATGATCGCCGTCGTGTCCGACTTTGAGAGCGCCTATCACTTCTTTGTCCTGGGCGAGTCCACCTGGGTCACCTCCGAAGGTGCTACGCAGCTGGCCGGCTGGAACAACGTGTTCAACGGCATCGCCGGTATTATCAACATCTTCTGCATGACCGGTTGGTGGAGCGTCTACGCCTCCGAGGATCAGACCGACATGCTGTGGCCCGATATGACCTGGGTCTACATCATCGCCTACGATATCTGGAACTTCTGCTACACCTACAACTGCCTGCCCACCCACTCCTGGTTCTGCGGCTTTGCGCTGCTTCTGGCGCCCACCGTCGCCGCCTTTATCTGGAACAAGGGCGGCTGGATCCAGAACCGCGCCTTTACGCTGGCCATTTGGTGCATGTTTGCCCAGGTGTTCCCGTACTTCCAGGAGGAGTCCGTCTTTGTGACCCACTCCACGCTCGACCCCGGCGCCGCTACCGCGGTCTCGATCGCCGCACTGATCGCCAACGTCGCCGCGATCATCTACATCGCCTACCGCGCCAAAAAGCTCGGCCGCAATCCCTACAAGCAGGATGTCTTTGAGGGCACCAGCGATTGGGAGAAGGCTACCGCTCGCCGCGCCAAGGTGGATTACGCACACGCCGAGTAACATGTTGGTCGCTGCTGGCACCTGGGCATAGGCCCGCCTGCCAGATTTTCAATCCAATGTCTCGCAGAGCCCCCGGAAAGCGTTTCACTCGCTTTCCGGGGGCTTTTGTCGTTGCGTCTCTAATCATCATCTATTCAAAAACACGCGCACATATAAAATCGGATTTCAAATCATACGGCGGCTCTATGGGGTCCCGTTTTTGGGTACAGTGTTGTCCCGATATTGAGCTTGGGGGATGTATGAATGATGAGACGATGGGCCAAGAGGATGCGGCCCAAGATGCAGAAGCGTGTGCCGAAGCCCTGGAGAGCCTAGACCGGATTTCACTTGATGAGATTGCGTTTGACGATTCGGGCGTTGATGTGCAGGATGAGTCGGAAGCCGAGGCGCAGTCCGATGATCAGGATGCAGGCGACGTTGAGCCTGCCGAAGATGAGGCAGATCACGAAGACACCGAATGCGAGGCCGACGACCAGCCCGAATCCGACACGAGCGAGGAAACCATCTTGCTCGACAACTTGCCGGCCGAAGATTCGCTGACCCGCGAGCTCCCTGGCTTAGGCTCTGCGCCTGCCGTGGACGAGACCATCGCCATGGGCGATATTCCCCTGCCGTCCGTTCCCTCGGCACGCGAGGCCGAGGTTCGCCATCGCAAAATGTCGCCCAAGCGCCGCAATCTGATGGTTGCCGGCGTCGTAGCCGTCGCGCTTGTTGCCGGCGGCGCAGGCTATGCTGCCTGGAACGGATATCAACAAGAGCAGGCTGCCGTGCTTGCCGCAAACGCCCATACCATGATGTCGGTGCAGATTGGCGTGCATGCCGCGGGCCTCGACTGCTCAACTGGCTCCAAGATTCCCGTGCAGGTGAGCGGACAAGATTCCGACGGTTCTTCCGTGAACGAAACGCTCTACGTTGACGAGCACGGCCGCGGCATCAAACTGCTGCCCGGCGATTACACGCTCTCCATCGCTGCCTCCCCCATCGCGGCCGACGGCACCATCTATACCGTCCCGACCACCAAGACGCAGGTCACCGTTAAGAGCGATGGACAGGATTTAAGTGCCCAGGCCACCTTTAAGCTCAAGGTGCCTTCGGCCGACACGGTGACTGACGACCAGATCGATGCCGCCGCCAAGTATGCCGAGGAGGGCGGTGCGAGCTCCGCCGCGGCTGCCAAAGTGCTCCAGCAGGCAGCAACCGCGCGGCGCGACGCCGCCGTCAATGCCGTGAGCGCGAGCGAAGCGCAGGCCGCGCGCGATGCCGATGCTCGGCATAAGGCAACGGACCTGTATCAGCTCGATATTCCGGTTGAGTGGTATGGCAAGGTCGCAACCTGGCAAAACGGCAACACGCTGTGCATTTATCTGGACGGCGACAGCGATACGCCGATCGTGACGCTCGTCGCGGTGCGCGAGGGCGAGAGCTTTACGCCCGATGAGGGCGATACGGTTTTGGGTGCGGCCAATCTGGGCAACGGTTATACCGTCTATGCCAGCGGCCCCGTCTATCCGTACGTGGTGCCCCAGACTATCAACGGGCGCACCCAGGATCCAGTGTCGACCTACCCCATGGACGCGGCCATTGAGCTTGTCGAGCTTACGACCGGCAACCGCTATACCTATAGCCAGATCAAGAACGTGCTGGTCGGCAAAGACGGCAAGGCCGACGCCGCCGCCAAACTCGAGACCGACTACCTCGCCCAGATTCTCCTGCCGAGTATCAAAGCCCAGGACTAGCCTGGCGCAGCAAGGTGCTCCCCAACCGTGATGAGGGAGCCAGGAGGTCCTGACCCCACAGGTCCATAGATGATTAGGCAAGGAGCCACTTCCATGCGGGCACAACGTGGACCACACCGTGCTCGCATGAAATATCGGTCTGTTCATCCATGGTAACGATTGCCGACTCGCCAAGATCGAACTGGGCCATCGAGGCATCAAGCGCGGCAATTTCGCGCTCGCGCGTTTTCTCACGTGCCATATCCGCACTCACCTGAATCAGGCTATAAGCCCGCATGAGAAGCGCGTCCCCAGCCACAAAGTCCACCTCATGGCTTTTGCTCTTCTCTTTGATCAGCAGGCGGCAGACCGAGCCGGTCCTCACCGCGGGAGTCTTTCTTCTTAGCGCATTGAACACTGCGGTCTCGAGCCTCTGGCCCTGGTCCAATGCTGATGCGGGAGAGAATGCTCCAAACATCGCAGGGTCGACAGCGTAGACCTTAGACGCAGACCGCATGTTATTTGCCAGTGAACGCGTGAACTCCGGCACAGAAAATAACAGGTAGGCGTCCTCATAATACTCAAGTAAATCGCTAAGCGAATTACGACTGACGGGTATCTGTCTGCTCTTGAACTCGTTGTACACTTTGTTCACTGACAGCTCTCGTCCCGAAGATGCCATACACCGCGTCAAGAACAGCGATGCCAGGCGAGGGTTCTTGACGTCGTAACGTTCAACGACGTCCATGGCGACCGTTCGCGAAGCATATTCCTGTAGCAGCTGAATCGCGTCTGCAGGCGTCTGCTCAAGTGTCGCAATGAATCCCCCTCGTTCAAGATACCCGATCAGATGATGTCGAAGCAGCGCTGCATCGCTCGGGGAAAAGGTCGCATCTGGCTCGAGAACGCTCCCCGTCTTATATCGAACGTATTCCGAAAAACTCAACGGAAAAAGCTCTCGCACAAGAGAACGACCCCTGAACTCGCTCTTAAGTTCTGAGGACAGCATCTTAGAAGAAGATCCCGTCACATAGACGGTCGCTTTCTCCGTATCGACTACACGCCGCAGAAACGCACCCCATTCGGGAATTTCCTGGATCTCGTCAAAGAAAATGTAAGCGCCCTCGGTTCGAGCAACAGGATACAGCGCATAGAACGTGTCGAGCACGTCCGCCAGCAGCGATGGCTCATACGGGCGCAAGCGCTCATCCTCAAAATTGAAGTAAAGCATCCGGTCAAGCTCGACGCCCCGGCTCTGAAGCCGCCGCATCTCCTGATACAGGCGATACGTCTTTCCACAACGGCGGGCCCCCACAATCACATTTACGATGTTGTCGCGCTTTGGCTCCTGTGGGTTTCCTAGATCAAGGTCTCGCTCAAAAACCTGCGGAACCCCCTGCTGTTCAAAGTCCTTTATTTTCTGGGCGATCAAGTCGTTGAATGCCATGATTCTCCAATCTTGCTCTCTAGCTAATCAAAATTATACCGATTCTTGATTAATTAGAGAGCAAGATTGTGTGTAGCTTGATTAACACTTAAGCAAGTTTTATCACCGTTATTGCTCCGAAGGATATCGAGTGGCTAAGAGGACAACCGAGCTCGAATGCGACTCCCCGAGCAGTCAATTTGGGACGGGGCTTTTTTGACTACCCTCCCCCTGTAGAAAAATCCCTAACGCAGTTGCGGTGAAATAGGGCTGTTTTTGCTGGTCAAACCGCAAAACAGTCCCTATTTCACCGCAACTTATTGGTGGCCTTTTGGGTGGCACTTAGCGCCAGGGGTCGGCTTCGAACATCGGCTCGCGCTCGGGGCGGCGATCGCTGTAGGGATCGTAGCCGTCATCATCCTCGTTCTCGGCACGGATGTAGGGGTCGCGCGGCTTGGGCGCCGGTTTGGGAGAAGCCTTCGGTGCGACCGGCGCGGCGGGCGCTGCCTCAGCAACCGGTGCGTGCGTCTTGTTCTCGTCTTTCATCTGCATATCTCCTTGCCATGTACTCATGCTCAACATCATCGATTGTCGCACGAAAAAGGGCGGCGGACCCGATTGGATCCGCCGCCCTTGGCGTTTTGCGATGAGGTGCGGTTAAAGCCGGCCCCATAATTTACTCTGCGTCGGGGACCTCGTAGGTGGCCGCCGGCGTGTTGTCGCACACGACGGTAAAGCCACCGTCCTTGTCGACATCGACCGTCACCTGATCGCCCTCGCGCACCGTGCCGTCGATGATAGCGGCGGCGATGGCATCCACGACCTCGCGCTGAACCAGACGCTTGAGCGGACGGGCGCCAAAGACCGGGTCCAGGCCGCCCACGGCGAGCATCTGCTTGGCCGCCGGGGTGATGGCAAGCGTCATGCGCTCCTTGGCCAGACGCGCGCGGACGTCGGCGAGCTGGATGTCGACGATCTTCTCGATCTGCGCCATACCGAGCGGATGGAACACCACGATATCGTCGATACGGTTGAGGAACTCGGGGCGGAAGGTCTGAGCCATGGCCGCGTCGACCTGATGGCGCATCTCCTCCTCGTCCTTGCCGGAAAGCTCGGCGATAGCCTTGGAACCCACGTTAGACGTCATGATGATGATCGTGTTCTTGAAGGACACCTGACGACCCTGGCCATCGGTCAGACGGCCGTCGTCGAGCACCTGCAACAGCACGTTGAAGACATCAGGATGAGCCTTCTCCATCTCGTCGAGCAAGATTACGGAGTACGGGCGACGGCGCACGGCCTCGGTGAGCTGGCCGCCCTCGTCGTAGCCCACGTATCCCGGGGGCGCACCGATCAGACGCTGGACGCTGAACTTCTCCATGTATTCGGACATGTCGATACGCACGAGCGCGCGCTCGTCATCGAACAGGCACTCGGCCAGCGCCTTGGCGAGCTCGGTCTTGCCCACGCCGGTGGGGCCCAGGAAGAAGAAGCTGCCGATGGGCTTGTCCGGATCGGAGAGGCCCGCACGGCTGCGGCGCACGGCCGCGGCAACGGCGGAGACGGCCTCATCCTGACCGATGACGCGCTTATGCAGCTCACCCTCCAGGCCCTTCAGCTTGTCGAGCTCGCCCTGCATCATCTTGGACACGGGCACGCCGGTCCAGGCACTCACGACCTCGGCGATCTCATCGGAGGTCACCTGCTCGTTGAGACCCTCGCCGTCCTTCTGCTTTTGTGCCTCGAGCGCAGCCTCGGAATCCTGAATCTGCTGCTGCAGACCCGGAGTCACGGAGTAGCGCAGCTCGGACGCACGGCCCAGGTCGCCGTTGCGCGTCGCGCGCTCCTCTTCGCTTCTGGCCTCGTCGAGCTGACCCTTAAGCTCCTGCACGTGGTCGATGGCGTTCTTCTGGTTGAGCCAGCCGGCCTTTTGCACGTTGAGCTTTTCTTGGACCTCGGCGATCTCTTGGCGCAGGGCCTCCAGACGCTCCTTGGAGGCGTCGTCGGTCTCCTTCATGAGCGCCTGCTCCTCGATCTGCAGCTGGGTGAGCTGACGCGTGGTGGCGTCAATCTCGACCGGCATGCTGTCGAGTTCCATGCGCAGGCGGCTTGCGGCCTCATCGACCAGGTCGATGGCCTTGTCGGGCAGAAAGCGGTCGGCGATATAGCGATCGGAGAGGTCAGCAGCGGCCACGAGCGCGCTATCGGTGATGTGCACACCGTGGAAGATCTCGTACTTCTCCTTGAGGCCACGCAGGATCGAGATGGTGTCCTCGACGGTAGGCTCGCTCACCATAACGGTCTGGAAACGACGGGCGAGCGCCGCGTCCTTCTCGATGTACTTGCGATACTCGTCGAGCGTGGTCGCGCCGATCGCGTGCAAGTCGCCACGGGCAAGCGCCGGCTTCAGGATGTTGCCGGCGTCCATGGAGCCCTCGGTGGCACCAGCGCCCACGATGGTGTGGAGCTCATCGATGAACAGGATGACCTTGCCTTCGGACTTCTGTACCTCCTTGAGCACAGCCTTCAAGCGGTCCTCGAACTCGCCGCGGTACTTAGCGCCGGCGACCAGCGCGCTCATGTCGAGCTCGATAAGGTCGCGGTCGCGCAGGGTACTCGGCACGTCGCCGGCCACGATACGCTGGGCGATGCCCTCGACGATGGCCGTCTTGCCGACACCCGGCTCGCCGATGAGCACGGGGTTGTTCTTGGTGCGGCGGGACAGGACCTGAATGGTGCGACGGATCTCGTCGGTACGGCCAATGACCGGGTCGAGCTTGCCGGCGCGGGCAAGGTCGCAGATATTGCGGCCGTACTGTTCCAGCGCCTCAAACTGGGTCTTGTCCTCGGCGGACGTCACGCGGTCATCGCCACGCAGCTCCTCGTAGACCCGCTCGATACGCTCCTTGGTAACACCGGCGTCGCGCAGCACGCGGCCCGCCTCGCCCTTGTCCTCGGCAAGCGCCATCAGCAGATGCTCGGTCACCACAAAGCTGTCGCCCATCTTGGTGGCCTTCTTCTCGGCCTTCTCGATGACGCGGACGAGCTCGTTGGACAGGCCCATCTGCTGGCCCTCGCCCGAAACCTTGGGCGCGTGGTCGATGGCATCCTGTGTGGAGCGTGCAAGCTGAGCCGGGTCGGCACCGATGCGCTCAATGATCACGGAGATATTGCGCTCGCCGGCACCGAGCAGGGCGGACAGCAGGTGGATCGGCTCCACCGCGCCGGCCTGCGCATCGGCAGCCGTGCTCATGGCGGTCTGCAGCGCCTCGCGCGACGTCATTGCTAGCTTATCGATTCTCATGGAATCACCTCTCTTGGGGTGGCCGCCCTACGGGGCGGCTTCACGTTGTTCGAGAAGTATTGTTGCCAGCTTTGTACGATCTTATACACAAATCTAAGTCTCTATATATAAGATTTTCTGAGTGATTGAGAGATAGGGGTAAAGATGTCGGCCCGCCGCCGCACAGGTGCGCTACCGTCTCAATCTGTAACATCTATCGACCGTTTCTGGCTCCAGATGTTACAAATCGAGACGAATTGTTCAGCGGCACCCGTTTGTCTCAATCTGTAACATCTACTCGGCAAATAGAGCTCTATCTGTTACAAATCGAGACGAACAGAAGACACCCGAATCGAAAACCCAAATCTGTAACACCAGGCCCACTTTTAGCGGCCAAGGTGTTACAGATTAAGACAAATCGAGCCGCCACAAAGGCGCCTGTCCCCTTTGTGGCGGTTTTCGACAAAAAGAAGCCGCCCCGATAACAGAGGCGGCATCAAGCAAGTCCATTTCTTAGCGTCCCTCAAGACCCAACGAGAACGCAGCGATGGAATCGAGAACCGACAATAGCCCGTTCGCACAGATAGAGGCAGAGATTCAAGGTCAAAGTCCGGCTTAAACGGCTTAGCTATCGCACGTCACATTGTTCTCGTCGTCCCCCTATCGTATTTATAGTGCTTATAGTGAAAATAGTGAGTTTAGTGAGAAGAGTATCGCTCAAAACTCGTGGACTCAATTATTGACCTCACGCCCAGAATGAGTGGGGCAAATACTTCTATTAGAGGTCAAATCGAAGCCCAATAGGGCCTTTTCGCCCCGTCATTTCGACCGATCGCTTTCTTTTGAATATTGTCGTAAGCTGGTATCACTTATCTTAATGAATGCATACTGTTTGCGAGGTACCCGCCGTGAAACGCTCCACCTATATCGGCCTGCTCGTCTTAGCGTTTGCAATTACCGCAGTCGGCGTGGGCATTATCTATCTCGCATTTCTCCCTGCCTCGGCAACGCAGGCGGCGGTTGAAACCGTAAGCTACCCCATCGAAATCCTCACCGATATCATCAAACCCGATTCAATCACCGTCGATTTCGACGGTACGCCCGCAGCGCTTGGGGTCAGTAACTATCCCCGAATCGAACTTGGAGCCACGCGCTATACCCAAGATGAGCAGCTTATCGGCAAGGCAACCAGTTTACTCAAAGGCAAGACGTTTAAGCGATGGTACGGCGCCGCAATATATCGAGCCAAGAATGGCCAAATGGTTGGCGGGTATTATTCGACCCTTGAGCTCGATGCGGCAAACGGGAGCAGATTGTGCAACGTCTCATACGACCCCGGCTACGTGGACAATGAAGGACCGGGGGTCTATATCTCGGATGGCGACGTAATCTACGTCATGGAGGGCGACCAGACGGCAGTCGTCGATTTTATGGATCGGTGTACCGAAGATGCCTACGAACAAACTTGCGAGCCCGATCCGCAGACAGCGCGCAACAGTGGCTCGTCACGCACTTGGCTATTTGACGATGAAATAACCTGGACCCCATCGAAATAAGGTCCCGCCGGGCAGGCAACTTTGTGGTGGTCCCGGTCAATTATTAGCGCCCCTCAAGACCCAACGAGAACGTCGCGGTAGCCCCGGCCACACCTTTCCCTCGGGCGACCCTCGCGAAGCGCGTGAGCGGGCGGGAAAGGGTAAGTTCCGGGCGGACAATTAAGTGCGTTACTCGGCAGCGGCCTTGAACTTGTTGTAGTTGATCAGGCAGCCGGCCTTGACGATGGCACGCTCCTCTGCCGTCATATCGGCAATGTAGAGTTCAATCTGCTCGACCGTACCATCGGCGCGAACCACGTAAGCGACGATGTCCTTCAGGTCACCGTCGAGCGCGGCGCGGATACCCGGCACAAAGACGTAGTCGCCCACCTCAAAGCTGGGCTCGGCCTCCATCTGGAAGGGCACCATGCCCCAGTTCATCACGTTGGAGCGATAGCGCTTGGTGGCGTACTCGTGGACGATGTTGGCCAGACCGCCGATCACGCGCTGGCAGCTCGCGGCCTGCTCGCGGGCAGAACCATCACCGGGCTTCTTGGCATAGAGCATGGAGCCGTACTCGGTCGTTTTGGCATCGGCAGCGACACCCGCGCCGGCCAGTGCCTCAAAAACACCGGCAAGCTCGGCATCGAGCGCCGCCAGGTCGCCCGCGGCCTCGCCGGCCACGCGGCGCTTCTCCACGGCGTCGACTTCCTTGGAGCGGCCCACGTAGGCCGGATCGCGGCGGCTGAGCGTAAACTCGGCCAGGCCCAGCGGATTGGAGCGGAAGGAGCTCGTCTCGCCCGAGGGAATGAGCTCGTCGGTCGTGGTGACCGGGTCCATGATCTTGGAGCACACCTTGAGCAGAATATCGTCGCCGAGGGGCTCCATCGCGGGCCACGGTTTGATGTTGGGGCCTTCGACCAACTCGTCGGCAGGCTCCGCCTTGCCAAAGCCCCAGTACACGCGCTTTTTGTACGGCGCGTCGTCAAAGTTGTACTCGCAGGCCTCGTCCCAAGTCTCCTCGGGCAGGTCGGTCGCCGGCGTCAGGACGCCGCCGTTGGCCGCCGTCGCCGCAATGGAGCGGGCGTCCATCAGGGCCACGGCGCTCAGCTGGCCATTACCCGGCTTGGAACCCTCGCGATTGGGGAAGTTGCGCGTAGTGTGGCGGATCGAAAGGCCGTTGTTGGCAGGCGTGTCGCCGGCGCCAAAGCACGGGCCGCAGAATGCCGTGCGCACAATCGCGCCGGCCTCCATAAGGTCGTAGATATAGCCGCGGCGTGTAAGCTCGAGCGCCACGGGCTGGCTCGTGGGATAGACCGACAGCGAGAACTCGCCGCAGCCGGTGTTGGCGCCCTTGAGCACGCGGGCAGCCTGGACCACGGAGTCGTAGTTGCCGCCCGAGCAGCCGGCGATAACGCCCTGCTGCACGTGCAACTTGCCGTCGACGATCTTGTCGAGCAGGCTAAAGTGCGTCTTGCCCTCGCCGATCTTGGCAGCCTCGAGCTCTACCTCGTGCAGGATGTCCTCGAGGTTCTCGTTGAGCTCGTCGATCTCGAAGCCGTTGGAAGGATGGAACGGCAGCGCAATCATGGGCTTGATGCTGGACAGGTCGACCTCGACGCAACCGTCGTAATAGGCGACATCGGCAGGCTTGAGCTCGCGGTAGTCGTCACCGCGGCCGTGCATGGTGAGGAACGCGTGTGTGTCTTCGTCAGTCGCCCAGATGGAAGAGAGGCAGGTGGTCTCGGTGGTCATGACATCGACGCCATTACGGTAGTCGGTCGTCATGCTCGCGATGCCGGGGCCCACGAACTCCATGACCTTGTTCTTGACGTAGCCCTTGGCAAAGACGGCGCGGATGATGGCAAGCGCCACGTCGTGCGGGCCCACGCCGGGGCGCGGGGCTCCCGTGAGGTAGATGGCAACGACGCCGGGATAGGCGACGTCGTAGGTATCGCGCAGCAGCTGCTTGGCCAGCTCGCCGCCGCCCTCACCCACGGCCATGGTGCCCAGGGCACCGTAGCGGGTGTGCGAGTCGGAACCCAGGATCATCTTGCCGCAGCCGGCAAAATTTTCGCGCATAAAGGAGTGGATGACCGCGATGTGCGGGGGCACGAAGATGCCGCCGTACTTTTTGGCCGCCGAGAGACCGAAGACATGGTCATCCTCGTTGATGGTGCCGCCCACGGCGCACAACGAGTTATGACAGTTGGTGAGCACGTAGGGCAGCGGGAACTGCTCCATGCCCGATGCGCGCGCCGTCTGGATGATGCCGACGAAGGTGATGTCGTGGCTCGCCATGGCGTCGAAGCGGATCTTGAGCGCCTCCGGGTCACCGGACGTATTGTGTGCCTGAAGGATCGAATACGCGATGGTGCCGCGCTTGGCATCCTCGGGTGTCTGCGTAATACCGCGCTCGGCAGCCTCGGCCGCAGGCACGACCTCGCTGCCGCCGCGCAGGTAGATGCCGTCCTCGTACAGCTTAACCATACTGTCTCCCACTCTGCCCGAAAGGCTCGGGCGCATAGCATACATTCGTTCAATATCGTGCCATAGAACGGTTGCAAGTGGGTTACGAATCTCGGCGTTCACTTTATCTCAGTAAAGCACAGGGCGATATTGGCGCAAGGAGTGTTCCAAAGTGCCGGCACAGAAGGAACGTCCCCAAGTGCCAGCCAAAAATGGGAGTGGATAACCTCCCGTTTCTAGCCCTCAAGCGGACCAAAAGTGGGAGATTATCCACTCTCATATTGTTAGGATTTGCGTCGTAGAGCCGCCGTAACTAAAGATCGGTTCCCGCGCCCAAAAGTTTGCGCATGACCTGTTCGGGGTTAACTGAGCCGTCGCGCGGGGCTAAGGCAGTGATCTTCTTCTGCATCTTGTATTCGTGCAGCTCGTCCTCGAGCTGGCGCACGCGGGCGCGGAGCTTTTCGTTCTCGCGCTCGCGCTCCTCGGCACGCTCCTTCATATCGAGAATGCGCACCACGCCGGCAAGGTTGATGCCCTCGTCGGTCAGCTGGTTGATGAGCTCCAGGCGCTCGATATCGGCACGCGAATACAGACGCGTGTTGCCGCCCGAGCGCTGGGGATTCACCAAGCCTTTGGACTCGTAGACGCGCAGAGTCTGCGGGTGCATGCCGGTCAGCTCGGCCGCCACGCTGATCATGTACAGCGGTTTGTTCCTATTGTCCTCGGCCATGCTACCTGACCCCTTTCCGTCTCGTTATCGTCCATCATAAGCCCGCGGGCGCGGGCGTGCGCCACGACCGCCCTAGTACGTCGCCTTGTAACGGTTGACCTTCTCGCGATAGTCGCGCGTGTCGGCCTCACGCAACTTGGTCATGGCGTCGCGCTCGTCATCAGACAGGTTCGTGGGGACCTGCACCTTGATCTCGACGAGCAGCGCGCCCGTACGGCCACGGTGCTTAACGTCGGGCGCACCCATCTCCTTAAAGCGGAACTTCTTGCCCGTCTGGGTGCCAGCGGGCACCTTCAGACGAACCGTCGCGCCGCCGGGCGTGGGCACGTCCACCGTGCAGCCGAGCGCCGCCTCGTAGACCGAGACCGGTACCTCCATGGTCACATCGGCGCCCTTGCGCTTAAACAGCGGGTGCTCCTCCACATGCGTGGTCACGACCAGGTCGCCGCGCTCGCCGCCGGCAACGCCATACTCGCCGCGACGCTTGTAGCGTAGCTTGCCGCCGTCGACCGCGCCTGCAGGCACCGAGACCGTAATGGTCTGCTGCTCGCCTGTCGAGGGAATGCGATAGGTGACTTTGTGCGTCACGCCGCGAAACGCGTCCTCGGCCGTCACATCGACGGTCAGCGACAGGTCGCCGCCCTTGCGAGCACGGCTGCGACCCGCGCCGGCACCGGCAGCGCCCGCAGCCCCGGCAAAGCCCGAGCCCCAATCGCTGCCCCAGGCGCCGTTGCCGCTAAAGATGCTGTCGAAGATGTCGCCCCAGCCGCTGGCACCCGCGCCGGCACCGTAGCCGCCGCCATACGCGCCGCCTGCGCCCGGCATGCCGCCAAACATAAGCATCTGGTCGTACTCTTTGCGCTTCTTCTCGTCCGAAAGCGTCTCGTAGGCCTCGCTGATCTCCTTGAACTTGGCCTCGTCGCCGCCGGCATCGGGGTGATATTTTTGCGCGAGCTTGCGAAACGCACTCTTGATCTCTTTGTCGGAGGCGCTCTTGGATACGCCCAGGATGTCATAGAAGGTTTTGCCTGCAGCCATCGTAGCTCCTCTCCTGTTTCATCCGCCGCCCAGCGGGCGGCGGCTCATGCTTTCATATGGCACTAGGCCAGAAAGGGCCCCGGGTGTTGCCCCGGGGCCCTTCTCAATTACTCCTCGGTGCTCTCGGCCGTATCGGCCGCAGCATCCTCGGGCGCCGCTTCGGGCTCCGGTGCGGGGCGCTTCTCGCCACCGTAGGTCACCGTCACCATCGCGGAACGCAGGATGCGATCCGCCATGCGGTAGCCCTTCTGGTACACATCGTTGACGGTCTCGTCGTACTGCGATGCGTCCTCGACGCGACCCACAGCCTGGTGCTCGAGCGGATCGAACGCCTCGCCCTTGGGGTCGATGGGCTCAACGCCCTCATGCGCAAACACGTCGAGCAGCTTGGCATGTACCGCGTCAACGCCATCGACGAACTGCTTAAAGTCGTCAGAAAGCTCTTGGCTGCGGGCATGGTCGATCGCGCGCTCGATATCGTCGATCACCGGCAACAGCGCGGTGACAAGCTTCTCGGTCGCGCGCTCGCGCTCGGCGATACGCTCGTTGGCGGTGCGGCGACGGAAGTTCTCCCAGTCGGCCTGCAGACGGGCGGTGCGCTCGGTGGCGTCCTTTGCCTTGTCCTCGGCGGCCTTCTGAGCCTCTGCCGCAGCATCGAGCTCATTGCGCACGTCGGCAAGCTCTTTCTGAGCCTGCTCGAACTTGAGCTTAAAGTCGTTGTCGGCGGCTTCCTCACCGGCGCGGATAGCGGCTTCCACCATCTCGTCCTCGGTCATCGTCGCCTCCTTGTTGGAATCCTCTACCTGGTTCTCGGCAGCCTCGGCGGCCGCGGCCTCGTTGGCCTCGGTAACGTCTGCGGCCTCTACGGGAATCTTCACGTCCTTCTCCTCAGAGTCAACGGGGGCGGCGCCAGCGGCGGCCGCCTCCGTGCGAGCTTTACGGGCGGACATGATTATTTGTCCTCGTCGTCCACAACCTCGTAGTCGGCGTCGACGACGTCATCGTCGGCAGGCTGGGCGCCAGCGGCACCGTCGGTCTGCTGCTGAGCGTCGGCGTAGACAACCTGGGCCAGCTCGTAGGCCACGGACTGCAGGGACTCGCCGGCGGCCTTGATAGCCTCGACGTCAGAGCCCTCGAGCGCCTTCTTGGCGTCGGCGATAGCGGCCTCGGCCTTGGACTTCACGTCGGCGGAAACCTTGTCGCCCAGCTCGTTAAGGGTCTGCTCGGTGGAGTAGCACAGGCTGTCGGTCTGGTTGCGGACCTCGACCTCTTCCTTCTGCTTCTTGTCCTCCTCGGCATGAGCCTCGGCGTCCTTGACCATGCGATCGACTTCGTCGTCGGAAAGCGCGGTGGAGCCGGAAATGGTGATCTGCTGCTCCTTGCCGGTGCCCTTGTCCTTAGCGGAGACCTTGACGATGCCGTTGGCGTCGATGTCGAAGGTGACCTCGATCTGCGGCACGCCGCGGCGGGCAGCCGGGATGCCGGTCAGCTGGAACTTACCGAGCGACTTGTTATCGCGAGCAAGCTCGCGCTCGCCCTGGAGCACGTTGATCTCGACGCTGGTCTGGTTGTCGGCAGCGGTGGAGTAGACCTCGGTCTTGGAGGTCGGGATCGTGGTGTTGCGGTCGATCATCTTGGTCATGATGCCGCCCATGGTCTCGACGCCCAGCGACAGCGGGGTAACGTCGAGCAGCAGGATGCCCTCGACGTCGCCGGTGAGCACGCCGCCCTGGACGGCAGCACCGTCGGCAACGACCTCGTCGGGGTTCACGGACATGTTGGGCTGCTTGCCGGTCATGGTCTTGACGAGCTCCTGGACAGCGGGCATACGGGTGGAGCCGCCGACGAGGATGACCTCGGTCAGATCGGAGAGCTTAAGCTTGGCGTCGCGCAGGGCGTTGGTGACAGGCTGCTTGCAGCGCTCGAGCAGGTCGCGGGTGATCTTCTCGAACTCGGCGCGGGTCAGCGTGTAGTTGAGGTGCAGCGGGCCGGACTGGTTCATGGTGATGAACGGCAGGTTGATGGTGGTCTGCTGGGCAGCGGAGAGCTCCTTCTTGGCGTTCTCGGCGGCCTCCTTCAGACGCTGCAGGGCCATGGGGTCCTGACGCAGGTCGACACCGTTCTCCTGCTGGAACTTATCGGCCATCCAGTCGATGACGCGCTGATCCCAGTCGTCGCCGCCCAGGTGGTTGTCGCCCGAGGTGGACAGAACCTCAAACACGCCGTCGGCGAGGTCGAGGATGGAGACGTCGAAGGTGCCGCCACCCAGGTCGAAGACCAGAATGCGCTGGTCAGTGCCCTGCTTGTCCAGGCCATAGGCCAGAGCAGCAGCGGTCGGCTCGTTGACGATACGCTTGACGTTGAGGCCAGCGATCTTGCCGGCGTCCTTGGTGGCCTGACGCTGGGCGTCGTTGAAGTAGGCCGGGACGGTGATGACGGCGTCGGTGACGGTCTCGCCCAGATACTTCTCGGCGTCGGCCTTCATCTTCGCGAGCGTCATGGCGCTCACCTGCTCGGCGGTGTAATCCTTGCCCTCGATGTCGACGACGGCACGGCCACCCTGGCCCTCCTTGACCTCATACGGCACGGTCTTGATCTCGGAGGTGCACTCGGAGTACTTGCGGCCCATGAAGCGCTTGATGGAGAACACGGTGTTCTTGGGGTTGGTGACAGCCTGGTTCTTAGCGGCCTTACCAACGACGCGGTCGCCGTCGGCACGGAAGCCCACGACGGACGGGGTGGTGCGGTCGCCCTCGGCGTTCACGATAATGGTCGGAGAACCGCCCTCGAGGACGGCCATAGCGGAGTTAGTAGTGCCAAGGTCGATACCAAGAATCTTACTCATTAGAAATTCCCTCTCTCTTTTGCGTTCGCGCCGCCTCGACGATCTGTCGCGCGGCGCTTCGGCTTGTCTTTCAGGATGTAGTGTATCCCCTTATGGGCCGGAATATACAAAATCTAAGTCAATTCATATAAGATTTCTTATTGCTGAGAGTTTAGGTTCTTAAATGCGCAGGTAGACGCACTGTTTGAGTTCTCGGCAAATCTATCGAGATCTATGTAGAGATGGCTGAGGTTTGCGTCCGGGGGTGCCTGGGGGCCGTCTTGCGGAAAGCTCATCCCGGTTTGAGCGTGGATTCCGGGTCGCAGTTTCCGTCTGAAGGCTCAACCGGAAACCGTATCCCGTTTTGAGAGCTGATACCGGCTCGCATTTTCCGCTAGCGGGCCTAACCGGAAACTGCAACCCGTTTTTCGACAAAATAATGGGATGCGGTTTCCGCAAGCACGCTCAATCGCCCAATATTTCAAGTCACCTTTAGCTAACATTTGCGCAGCTCATCGGCCTCACCTGCATGTTTTTTAGTAAGCCGTGGCATACTCGGCGAACGGTATGAAGATGCCGGCCAGAGGGTATTGCAAACGGTCGCTCCCGTGGTATGTTTTTGCCCGAATCAAACCGGCGCGCATCGCCTGTAGCGTCGGTCAACAGAGAGGAAACTACCATGGCTCATCCCGTAATTGATGCCGACGAGTGCATCGCTTGTGGCGTTTGCGTCGACTCCTGCCCCGCTGGCGTTCTGGAGCTCCAGGACGTCGCTACCGTCGCTGACGAGGACTCCTGCGTCGCCTGTGGCGCTTGCCAGGACGCTTGCCCCGCTGGCGCGATCACCGAGATCGTCGAGGAGTAACAACTCCCCCACTTGCACACTCAAAAGTACACCGTGCACAAAAAAGGAGGCTTCCGCATCGCCGCGGAGGCCTCCTTTTGCATATGTGGGCAGCTAATCTTGGAGCGGGACCCTTGGCAGTTGCGGTGGAATAGTTCCTGTTTGGGGGTGCGGACGATTTCTTGGACCGCGCCTAGGCGTATCCAAGCTTCCTGCGGT
>CABRID010000002.1 GCA_902470895.1 uncultured Collinsella sp. | reverse complement strand
CGGGTGCCCTACCGGGAGTAGCCCCGACGGTTGACAAAACTATAGGAACACCCAATGACTAGTCGCAGAATGAGCGTGGATAATCTCCCGTTTTATGCTTGATGACGGGCTCAAAGTGGGAAATTATCCACGCTCATCCGGAAAGTGTTCAAAAATCCACGCTCGTTCCTTTTGGATTGCGTTGCCCGTGGCCGACAGCCGTGCGGCACCGGTCCGCGTGGCGGCGTATAATCGGCGGCAGATGACTTGGACGTTAGGAAACCATGACCGATAGCATGCAGCAGATGGCGCTCGACACGCTCGGCGCCTATTTTGGCTACACCTCGTTTCGCCCGGGGCAGGACCGCATGGTCGATGCGATTCTTGCCGGTCGCGATGCGCTGGGCGTTATGCCCACGGGCGCCGGCAAGTCCATTTGCTACCAGGTGCCCGCGCTCATGCTGCCCGGCATCACCTTTGTGGTGAGTCCGCTGCTGTCGCTTATGGAGGACCAGACCCGTGCGTTGCTCGCGGCGGGTGCGCGACCCAGCTATCTCAACTCCAGCCTTACCCCGGCTCAGCAAAACACCGTGCTCAAGCGGGCGCGCGAGGGCCGCTACCAGCTTATGTACGTGGCGCCCGAGCGCCTGCTCGAGCCGCGCTTTTTAGCTTTTGCGCAGGAGGCCGCGGCGGACGGCGGCATTGGCGTGCCGCTCGTGGCCATTGACGAGGCCCACTGCGTGAGCCAATGGGGTCAGGATTTCCGCCCCGCCTACCTGCAGATTCGCGAGTTTATTGATTCCCTGCCGCAGCGCCCCATCGTGGCGGCCTTTACCGCTACGGCGACCGAGCGTGTGCGCGCGGACATTCAGCAGATGCTCGGCCTGCAAAACCCGGCGACCGTGGTGACGGGTTTTGATCGCAAGAACCTCTACTTTGGTTGCGAGGAGATGGGCGACAAGGCTAAGACCGCGTGGGTGCGCGACTACGTGATCGCGCATTCGAGCGAGAGCGGCATCGTGTATTGCTCGACTCGCAAGACGGTCGACGTGCTGGCCGCGGAGCTTGCCGAGGCCCTGGACCCCAGCGGCATTCGCGTGGGCCGCTACCATGCTGGCATGGGCAACGACGCCCGCCGCCAGAGCCAACGCGCCTTTATCGACGACGATATCCAGGTGATGGTTGCCACCAACGCCTTTGGCATGGGCATCGACAAGCCCAACGTGCGCTACGTGATTCACAACAACGTGCCCGAGAGTATCGAGGCCTACTACCAGGAGGCTGGTCGCGCTGGCCGCGACGGCGACCCGGCCAGCTGCCACCTGCTGTGGAACGGTAACGATTTTCGCATGCGCCGCTTTCTGATCGACCGCGGCGATGCTGCCGACGAGGCGCTCGACGACGAGCAGCGCGCGTGGGCGCTCCAGAATCGATATCGTCTGCTCAGCCAGATGGAGGGCTACTGCAATACCACCGGCTGCCTGCGCGAATACATGCTGCGCTACTTTGGCGACGAGGCCGCGGCCGAGCATGCCGCGGCCGGTACGGGCGGCACCGCCACGGATGAGGCCGAGGGCTGCGGCAACTGCAGCAATTGCCTCACGCAGTTCGAGGTCGAGGACGTCACCGATATGGCCCGCGCCGCCGTGCGCTATGTGGCCACGCGTCCCATGCGCTTTGGCAAGTCACTGATCGCCGACGTGCTCCACGGCGGCAACACCGAGCGCATTCGCCAGATGCATTTGGATGAGGACCGCGGCTACGGTGAGCTGTCGAGCGAATCGGTCGGGCGCATCAAGGACATCATCGGCCAGCTGTGCGGCCGCGGTTATCTGGCCACCTCGCAGGGGCAGTACCCGGTCGTGGGGCTGGGCCCGCGCGCCGGCGAGGTCGAGAACGAGGCGTTTGCCTTTACCGTTAAGCGTCGCGCGTCCAAGCGCAAGGCCTCGACCCGCGCCCGCCGTGCGGTGGATCTGCTGCGTGAGGAGGCCGAGCTGGATCAGCGCCCGCGCGTGGGTGACGATGCCGAGCTGTTCGAGCGCCTGCGTGCCCTGCGCAAGGAGATTTCGACCGAGCTGGAGATGGCGCCGTACATGGTCTTTTCCGACAAAGCCCTGCGCGGTCTGTGCCGCCTACGCCCGCAGACGCGCGACGAGCTTATCCAGGTCAACGGCATCGGCGAGAAAAAGGCCGATGCCTTTGGCGAGCAGTTTATGGCGGCGATTGAAGAATTTGAGTCCGAGCATGCACGGAATGGAGCATAACGATGGCATCCGACAATAAAACCGAGCGCACTGAGGTGTCCGCCGTGCCGCTGTACCAGCAGGTAATGGACGACCTAAAGGGCGAGATCGCGCGCGGCGTGTACGCATCCGGCTCGCGCATTCCTTCTGAGATGGAGCTCGCGAAGTCTTACGGCGTGGGACGCGTCACTGTGCGCCGCGCCATCGAGGAGCTGTCGCGCGCGGGGTATCTCAACCGCCAGCAGGGGAGGGGCACGTTTGTGTGCGCGCCCAAGCTCAAGCGCAAGATTGTCCAGAAGGGTGACGTTCAGAGCTTTTCCGAGGGTTGCGCTGCCAACGACATGGTGGCCGGAGCACGTCTGGTGTCGCGCACGGTGGTTGCGGCGACGCGCGAGGACGCGGCGTTTTTTGGGGTGGAACCCGGTTGCGAGCTCATCGTGGTCGAGCGCGTGCGCACGGCAGACGGCGTGCCCGTCATGCTCGAGAACAACGCCTTTGTGCTGGCCGACCATCCCTATCTGCAGACGCTTGCCGACAAGGACCTCACGGACAATTCCATCTTTGCGCTCGTTGCCGAGCATTCGGGCCGCGCGCCGCTCAAGTCCGACCCCTGTACGGTGGAGATTGCGCTTGCCGATGCTCAGGCGGCCTCGCTGCTGGAGGTGCCGGTCGGCGAGCCGCTCTTCTATATGGAGGCGTACTTTACCGACGAGGACGGGCAGCCCCTGCTGCTCGGACGCCAAAAGATTGTGGGCTCGCGCTACGTGTTCGACATCTAACGTCCACAGATAGAACAATATAGAACAAGTTTGGTGAAATGACTTCACGGGCGTCGTCGTGCGTGCTATAAATAGGACAACATAGAACGACCGCAGGTACGAGCTGCCGTCGTTCAAAACCGCCACACAAGGAGGAGCATCACCATGAACGCACACGATCTAATTCAGGAAATCATCGAGCGCAAGGGCAAGATCGAGAATGTCTTTTGGATCGCTTGTGGCGGTTCGATGATCGACCTGATGCCGGCCAACGAGCTGCTCAAGCGCGAGGCAACCACGTTTACCTCGACGGTCTACACGGCGCGCGAGTTTTGCCTGATGGCTCCCAAGAGTCTTGGCGAGAAGTCGCTCGTCATTGCCTGCAGCCACAGCGGCAACACGCAGGAGGTCGTCGACGGCTGCGAGATGGCGCTGGCAGCCGGCGCCGAGGTCGTGGCCATGACCGACTGCGAGGGCTCAAAGATCGATAACGGTAAGTGGACTACCTGGGTCTATCCGTGGGGCGAAGGCGTGCCGCAGGCCGAGGTACCGCAGGGTATCGGCGCTCTGATCGCCGCCGAACTGCTCGACCAGCAGGAGGGTTACGAGGCGCTTGCCGACATGTACGCCGGCCTCAAGCAGATGGATGCCCTGCTGCCCGCTGCCCGCGAGAAGGTCAACGCCGAGCTGGGCGATCGCTTTGCCGAGCTCTGCCAGCAGCACGAGTTCTTCTATATCCTGGGTTCCGGCCCCAACTTTAGCCAGACCTACGCCATGGCCATCTGCTCGCTCATGGAGATGCAGTGGCAGCACTGCTGCTATATCCACTCCGGCGAGTACTTCCACGGCCCGTTCGAAGCCACCGAGCCCGGCGTGTTTTACTTTGTACAGCTCGGATCGGGCGAGTGCCGCCCCATGGAGGAGCGTGCGCTCGCGTTCCTCAACACGCACACCGATACGGTCATGGTGCTCGATGCGCTCGAGTACGGTGTGGGCGACGTGCCTGCCAGCGTGCGTTCGTTCCTGGAGCCGATCTTCTTCTACGCGATGAGCTGCGAGCTGCGCGCCGCCCGCGGCAAGGTGTTCGACCACAACCCTGAGGTCCGTCGCTACATGGGTATCGAGCAGTACTAGGTAACGGGAAAAGCAGTCACCTTCGATCCGCGAGCGTGTCGCGTGAGCCAAAAAGCGGGCCGTGCCGGGGATTTCCGGCACGGTCCGCTTTACATTGCGTCCGTATGAGCGAGGTGTCGCGTCAAGCGGCGGACTACTTGGCGTCGTAGGCCTCGGCGTCCCACCAGTCGAGCTGGGCGATGTTGTCGCGGATGTGCTGGCAGCTCTTGTGGAAGCCCTCGAGCTCGTGCTCGGACAGGTCCAGTGTGTAGACTTCCTCGACGCCCTCGGCACCGATCACGCACGGCAGGGAGGTAAAGATGCCCTCCTCGCCATACTGGCCGGTCATAAGCGTAGAGGCCGAAAGCACGGCGTGCTCGTTGTGCAGCACGGCGGCGCAGACGCGCGCGGCGGAGTTGGCGACGGCGTACTCGGTGCACTGCTTGCCAGCGTAGGTCACATAGCCGCCCTTGCGCGCGAGCTCCTCGACCTCCATGTGGTCGAAGGCGTACTTGTCGGGGTTCTCGGCCTGAAGCTCGTTGAGGCTCTTGCCGGCGATGGTTGCGGCCTTAAAGGCAGCCAGCTGGCTAAAGCCGTGCTCGCCGATCATGTAGGCGTCGATGGACTTGGGGCTCACGCCGACCTTCTTGGAGATCTCGGTGCGCAGGCGGGCGGAGTCCAGACCGCAGCCCGAGCCGATGATCTTCTTGGGATCGTAGCCGGTCAGGTGCCACAGCTCGGTGCACACGACGTCGCAGGGGTTGGAGATGCTCACGAAGATGCCGTCAAAGCCGGCGTCGACGATGCGCTTGGCAAAGGTGCGGGCGGCGTCGGTGGTAAAGAACAGCTCGCCGTCGCGGTTGCCAGCGGCCAGCGCGACCTTACCGGCAGCGTTGACAATGACGTCGCAGCAGGCAAGCTCCTCGTAGTGGTCATAGCAGTTGACGATCTTGGTGTTGTACGGGACAAATGAAAGGGAGTCGCGCAGGTCCTGGACCTCGGACGTCACCTTGGCCTCGTTGATATCGCACAGGTACAGCTCATCGGCAATGCCCTGCATGAGCAGGCTGTTGGCGACATGTGCTCCTACGTGGCCCTGGCCGACCACACCGATCTTACGCGTCTGGTACATATACGTATCCTTTCGGCCGAGTTTTTCGCGTCGAACCATTGTAGCCTCCTGCCGTCACTTTGCTAGGCTAAAGCGCCATAGATTTTTGGGCATGCCTTAATCTCTACTTTTGGCTGTTTTGGACCACTGACGGCATCGCTGGGCGATGCACTCGCGCGGATGGGGCCGGTCGTTGTACCATAGCTGCAACTGACTCGTAAGGAGCATCCATGCCCATTCGCATCCCCGACGCCCTCCCTGCCGCCGCGCAGCTCGAGAGCGAGAACATCTTTGTCATGACCGAGTACCGCGCGCTGCACCAGGACATCCGTCCGCTGCGCGTGCTCATCCTCAACCTCATGCCCACCAAGATCGCTACCGAGACGCAGATCATGCGCAAGCTCTCCAACACGCCGCTGCAGGTGGAGGTGGACCTGCTGCGCACGAAAACGCACGAGGCCACGCACGTGAGCGCCGGCCACCTGGAGACGTTCTACCGCACGTTCGACGACATCCGCGACATCCACTACGACGGCCTGATCATCACGGGCGCGCCGGTGGAGCAGATGCCGTTCGAGGAGGTCGACTACTGGCCCGAGCTCTGCCAGATCATGGATTGGTCCACCACGCACGTGCACTCCACGCTGCACATTTGTTGGGGCGCGCAGGCCGGCCTGTACCATCATTACGGCATCCAGAAGTACGACCTGCCGGCAAAGGCAAGCGGCGTGTTCGAGCATTATCTGGTGAAGCCGCAAAGCCCGCTGGTTCGCGGCTTTGACGACCGCTTCTATGCCGTACATTCGCGCAACACCGACGTGCGCCGCGAGGACGTGGAGGCCGAGCCGCAGCTTGAGGTCGTGGCCGTGTCCGACGAGGTGGGCCTGTACATCGTCAAGTCGACCGACAGCCGTCGCTTCTTTGTCTTTGGTCACCCCGAGTACGATACCGATACGCTGCGCCTGGAGTACGAGCGCGACGTGAAGCGCGGCCTCAACCCTCAGGTGCCGGCGCACTACTTTCCGGGTGACGACCCCACCGCCGAGCCGCGCAACGTCTGGCGCAGCCAGGCTCAGCTGTTCTACACCAACTGGCTCAACTACTACGTCTACCAGACCACGCCCTACGACCTGGCCCGCGCCGGCGAGGAGCATTAGGCTGCGATGGTACTGCTATAGCCGTGGCTGATGTGGCGGCGGTTAGGCGCTGATGATGTTGGGCAGCGGCAGGTCGTGGGCATCGGTGGGGATGTGGTCGACGCGCTGTTCGTCGAAGGCGATGCCGACGATTTGACATACGGGTGAGAGCATGGGAAGGTAGCGGTCGTAGCAACCGCCGCCGTAGCCCAGGCGCGCGCCGGTTTGATCGAAGGCCACGAGCGGCGCAACAATCATGTCGAATGCTTCGGCAGGCACGATAGGGAAGCGGCTGCTGTCGATGTCCGTGGCTGCGAAGGCCCGCGTGGGGTGGACGATAAACGGTGCCACGGACGCATCGTCGGCGGCAACTGCCCGCATGCACATGCGCTGGCCACAAGCTGCGGCATCAATTGCCGAGAGCATGCACGGATAGGCCACGCGCCAGCCGCGTTTGGCGGCCGCAGCGGCAAACGCGGCAGGGTCTGCCTCGGAACCCATTGCGGCATAGACGGCAACGGTGCGCGACGCCGCGGCATCCAAGCGATCCGACAGCTCAACCAGCCGTGCACAGATATCAGCAGACTTCGCTGCCCGCACATTCAAATCGAGAGCATCGCGCCGAGCAATCACCGCCCTCCGCAACTCAGCCTTATCCATCCCAGCCTCCTCTAGCAAACCTGCCAAAAAGGGACAGGTTTATTTTGGCGGTTTTTATCTGGGCAAACAGCGAAAACCACCACGAAGGGAACACAGGCACCCTCGTAGTGGTTTTGATGGTGACTCGTCTCTATTACAACGCCGCGGCGATTGCTTCGGCCACAAATTTGTTAAGCGATTCACCCTTCTTTGCCGCCGCCAGTGCTGCCTGCTTGTGAAGCTCGGAGCCTGTTCTCACATTGAATGAGCCCTTAAAAGCCCGCTCTGGTTCCTTGCCCTTTTCGGCACAAAACTCAAGGTAATCGTCGACGGCGTCGTGGAAGCATCGCTCCACTTCTTCAACCGTGGAGCCTTCAAATACAATTGCGTCCCTAATGCCGGCGACCATACCTGTCAGCACGTGCTGTTCGGCATCGAACTCGACCGGGGCGAAATAACCCTTGTAAGCCAAAACGTTACTCATGGCTGCCTCCGACATCTTGTAGAAATCGAACGATGTTTCGGATGGTTCCCGCCGTCAATTCGTCAGATGGATGGGGTGCGTGCATCACGAACATTCTGCCGTCCGATGGCCTGTAGAAGCGAATGCGCGATCCGGATGTCCTGCCTTTGTTGTCCATTTCAAAGCCATATGAAGCCATAACTTTAAGAAAGTCAGCAAATCTATACGTTGAAGGACGGCTAAGCAGCTGGGCGATGAGTTTGTCGATCCGAGTCATCCTGCCTCACATCCTGCAACTATATTATAGTTGCAATTTAAGTCCGATGCAAACACTCATAATATAGAACATGTGTACGTATAGAACAAGCGTTCGAATCACCACTGAGAAAGGGGACAGGCACCTTTGTGGTGGTCTGTGCTGTGATGGGCGTCTGCGGCGGTTTGTCTCGATCTGTAACAGTAACTCTGCAAAATCTGACCTAGATGTTACAGATTGAGACAAAGGGCCGGCATCATCCGAAAACGTCTCGATTTGTAACATCTGGATCCAATATTACCGCCTAGATGTTACAGATCGAGACAAACCGGCAGACTGCGGCAAAAGAAAAAGGTAGATTTTCAGGCATGTCCCAAAAATCTACCTTTGTGCGTTAGCCCAGCAGGTCGATGACGTTAAAGCCGGCGTTGCTCTTGGCGATGACGTCGCGGCCGCCAAAGACGCAGGTGGGCGACTCGGCCGCAATGCGCGTCACGTCGGCGCCGAGCGAGCGAAGCTCACCGGGCGTGGCGGCGAGCATCTGGGCGCGGCGCTCCTCGCGTGCGTGCGGATCGAGCCCGGCCAGGTAGGTCGTGTTGCGGCGCTTGGTGAGCGCGTACGGCTTCACCGGCGCGTCCATGCCGCTCACGCAGCTCACGATAAAGCCCTCAAAGGCGGCCTCGTCGGGCTCAAAGCTGCCGAGCCATTCGCCTGCGCGCGTCACACGCTCAATCGAGGGGTCGATTGCCGGGTCGCGGTAGGTGTAGAACGCCGCCTGACGCTCGCCGGCCGCGCGGAATCCGCAGCCGTACGCGCCGCCCTTCACGCGGATCTCGTTCCACAGGTAGTCGTAGGAGAGCGCGTTGGCAGCCACGGCCCAGGCGCCCGTCACGTCGATGCCCAGGCGACGCGGATCGCACGCGCTTGCCGCAAAGCAGATGTCGCTGGGGATGACGAAAGCCTCGTGACGGTCGCGCGGCTCCGGCACCACGAGCGTGTCGCTGGCAGCGCCGTCGCCCGCGCCAAGCCCCAGGTCGCCCGCGGCGTCCCAGTACGCGTCAAAGTCCTCGTCGCTGCCGGTAAAGCTCGCCATGCAGCCATCGGCCACAAAGATGCGGTTTGCCAGCTCGGCAAGCTTGGCGCGCAGGTCGTCCAGGCGCTCGTCAAAGTGCTCGAGCAGATCGCGCAGGAACAGATAGAAGTCCACGCCCGAAAGCTGTTCGCGCACTACGGCCGAAGGCGAGCTGTAACTCATCGCGCGACCGAGCGCCGCCGAGTGTCCGTTGTTGATAAAGCCCTGCTCAAGCCCAATGCGAATCTGCGTGAGCACGTCGCGCACGCGGTCGGCGTCGGCATCGAGCAACAGCGTGCTCGACCACACCTCGCGCGGCAGGCTCGCCAGTGCGTCGATCTTTTCGGACAGGGCGCCGGCGCTCACCAGCAGGTAGGGGCGCACGCCGTCCACGTCGGGCTGCGTCATGACCTCGGTCGTAAAGCTCAAAAAGCCCAGCTTGCCGGCAAGCAGGTTGTCGAGTTCCTCGGCCGAATGCTCGCGCGTGGGCAGCTGTTTGAGCAGGCGGCAGAGCAGCGTTACATAAGGCAGGTCCTCAAACGCGACGCAGCTCAGGTCGAAATACTGCATGGCGTAGGCCAGGCGGTTGGTGGGGATGCCGTGGCGCAGGCAGGGGATGGGCGCAGTCGTGTCCACAACGAGCGGCGGCTCGGGGCGCGCCTCGCCAATGTCGGATACACGCAGGCGCGGCAGCGTGGCCTTGTCCTCGGGCGTGTCCTCGGCCTCCTGCGCGGCACGCAGCACGGCCGTGCGCTCGACCACGTCGGCCAGCTCGGCATCGGTCATGGCGTCGCGCTTGGCAGCCAGCTCGGCGGCCTCGGCGCTCTCCGAACCCTCGGCGGCGTCCACCGGCACCAGCTCGACCAGCGCCATGTGGTCGTTTTCCAGCACGAGCTCGCGCAGCAGGTCCTCAAAGTAGCTACCGTTCAGCTCGCCGCGCAGCTCCTCGTACACCGGGCCATACTTGAGCGCCAGCGTCGCAGCGTCGTCATCGTAGAGCCACGTGCTCAGCGCGTCGCACGCAATGGCCACGCCGTCGGCGATACCGTAGTCGCGCTGGCGCAGGTCGTACTCGTTGCTGCTGATGATGGCCTCCAGGCGCTCGCGCGGAACGCCGTGCTCACACAGGTCGCGGCAGGCGTCCTGGAACACGCGACGCAGCTCGCGCGCTACGCCGGGCTGCGCGTTTTGCAGCATGATGAGCTCGTAGGGCTGCAGGCACTCGGCCGCGGTGTAGCTCACCACGTTGCCGCCCAGGCCGGCGGCCAGAATGGCCTTCTTAACTGGTGCCTCGTTGGAACCCAGCAGCGCCTCGAACAGGATGTCCGCCGCGATCGTGCGCTTGCGGTCGAGTGCGCTGCCCAGCACAAGACCCAGGCCCACCAGGGCGTTCTCGGGCGTGGTGGCCATCTCGACGCGCTTATACTCGCAGGTCACGGACGCTTGCACGCCCAGCGGATTGGGCGCCAGCGTGGATGGGTCCTCGCCGGCGGCAACGGCGGCGTCCATGCGGCGGCTCGCGGCGCTCGGCTGCGACAGATAGCGCTCGTCCAAAAATGCCAGCGCGCGGTCCACGTCCAGGTCGCCGTAGAGCGTTATATAAGAGTTGGAAGGATTGTAGTGGCGCGCGTGCGTGTTCAGGAACTGCTCGTAGGTGAGCGCGGGAATCGCGCGCGGGTCGCCGCCGCTCTCGTGCGCATAGGCGGTGTCGGGATAGAGCGCGGCGTTGACGGCGTCGTCCAGCACGCTCATGGGATCGGACAGCGCACCCTTCATCTCGTTGAATACCACGCCGTTATAGCGCAGCGTGCCCTCGCGCAGGCTCGCGGAGCTGCCGTCGCCCTCGCCCTCGGCGCCCTCCGGCAGGTCCAGCTCGTAGTGCCAGCCCTCCTGCTCAAAAATGGTGGGCTTGGTGTAGATGGCTGGGTTGAACACCGCATCCAGGTACACGTCCATCAGGTTGTACAGGTCCTGCTCGTTGGTGGTGGCAACGGGGTAGATGGTTTTGTCGGGGTAGGTCATGGCGTTGAGGAACGTCTGCATGGAGCTCTTGATCAGGTCGACGAATGGCTCCTTGACGGGGAACTTGGCCGATCCGCACAGCACCGAGTGCTCAAGAATATGGAACACGCCGGTGGAATCGGCCGGCGGCGTCTTAAAGCCAATGGCAAAGGCCTTGTTTTCGTCGTCGCACGCCAGGTACAGCAGGCGAGCGCCCGAGGCAGTGTGGCGCAGCACGTAGGCGTCCGAGTCGAGCTCGGGCACGGTCTCGCAGCGCTCGACGGCAAAACCGTGGCAGGTGGTACCGGGCACCAGCAGCGCGGCAGCAGCGGCGCGCGGGTCGGTTGAGGTGGTGGGCATATGCAGTCTCCTTTGACGCCCCAGCGGGGGCGAATCGAGTCGAATCCCCGAGAGTATACCCATATGGGGCCGCGGCTCTGCGGCGAACTGGAGACGATGCTGGCGGATTGGGCAAAGGCCCCGCGTGCCCGCTGCATGAGCATGGATAATTGGACACTCGCCAAACGAGAGTGGATGTTCGGACGGACGAGCGAGGATTTCCGGATACCTATCGAACGAGAATGGATATTTGGACGGAATCTGCCGCAAAAGCCCCAAAAACCGTCCGAATATCCACTCTCGATATCCGACCGTCCGAAAATCCTCGCTCGTCCATCACTCGCGTATCTCTCGTCTCTCATTCGTCTCTAATATGAGAGATGACAGGAAGATGAGAGAAAAATATGAGAGATAACTGAGCAGCAAAGAGACAGGCAATCATGGTATTGTCTCAATACCGATTGTTCTACCAGCAAAAATATGTATAAATGAAGCAAATGGTAGACATTCCATCTCTATCTATCTCTTATCTCTAAGCCGAGAGATAGAGAGATAGATGAGAGATAATTACGAGAGATAACTGAGAGACGAGGGAAATCTATCCGCGGCATTCTCCGCGGGACCGAGCGAAAGGACGTGCAGATGAACGAAAACGAGCTGACCGGTCTGCTTGAGTCTTTAAGGCGTATGGGCTCGGATGATCTTAACGTCGAAGTGAAGGAGAGCGCCACGACGCTTTCCCGCGACGTGTGGGAAACGGTGAGCGCATTCGCGAACACTGCCGGCGGAACCATCGTGCTCGGAGTGAGTGAGCGCGCAGGTTTTGTCCCGGTTGAGAACTTCGAGACCGAGAAAGTGCTCAACCAATTCGTGGCGGGCATGGGCGATGCCGGCGGTCGCGGAAAGCTGGCCAATCCGCCCAAATACACGATCGAGCGAGTGGAGCTTCAGGGCGTCATCGTTCTCGTCATTACGATTGAGGAGCTCGATCCGTCGAGCAAGCCCTGCTATGTCATAGAGCGGGGCGCCCAGGGCGGCAGCTACAAGCGCATCGATGACAAAGATGTGCCGCTTTCATCGACCGAGGTGCTCGCATTGGCGTCATACGGTCGAGCGACTCCGAGCGATCGCGACGCGGTGGCGGGTGCGGGCGCGGACGATCTCGACGAGACGCTGGTCGACCGTACGATAGATCGGGCTTTCTCGTTGACGCCCCGGGCAATGCGCGGCGCGCCGGACAAACAAACGAAACTGGAGCGCCTAAATATCCTTGATTCCCAGGGCAATGTCACCAAGGCTGGACTCCTAGTTGTGGGCACCTACCCTCAGCAGTTCTATCCCAAGCTCTTCATTGACGTGGCTGTCCATGCGGGAACTCAGAAGGGCATGGCGGGGTCGCTGAGGTTCATGGACCGCACAATCTGTGAGGGAACGTTGGGCGAGATGATCTCGGATGCCGTCGCAGCCGTCGCCAAGAATTTGCGGCGAACCTCGACCGTCCAAGGCGTCTCGCGTGTCGACTCGCTTGAGATTCCCGAGGAGGTTCTGCGCGAAGCAATCGCCAACGCCGTAATCCATCGAGAATACGGGGATCGGTTCTGTGGACAATCGATTGCCGTCGACGTCTTTGATGATCGTGTCGAGGTGACGAATCCTGGCGGCCTTTACGGGGGAAAGACTCGCGAGAACTTGTTTGACGGCAGCTCCCGATGCCGTAACGCGACGCTTGTGAAGCTCATGTCGATTGTCCCGCTGCCGGATGGCGCAGGTTCGCCGGCTGAGGGCAATGGCTCGGGCATCCCGATGATGATCGATGCCATGCGCGCGCATGGTCTGGCCGAGCCCCTGTTCTGCCCGGGATTCGATCGGTTCAAGGTCGTATTTTACCGTTCAAAGATCGAGCCGGTCGATCATGGCGGGGGCTTAATTGTGACGGCACTCAAACACTACGGCGAGCTGGGGACGCGCGAGCTGGCAGAGCGCACAGGGCTCACAATTTCCCAGGTTAGGTCGCGCGTCAACGCGCTCATTGCTCAAGGCGAGCTTGAGCCCACGGCGCCGGCGACGAGCCGCAACCGCAAGTATCGACTGTCGGAGTGCGTGGGATAGATGCGTTAGTGGACGAGGCGACCCAATAATCGACCCTCGATTGGCGTCCATTAAGGTAAAGCGGTTGTTGCCCAGTCGACGGTGATGCTAAAGACTCGGCTTACGCCGGCATGGCCCCGAACCCGTCTGTCAAGAACAGCCTAAGAACCAGCTTGATGACATTTCCCGGTTTGACTTCTGCCGCGTCAAAGACGTGGCGCTCGGCGAGCTCGCTACAGTATGCATAGATGTCGCGGATAAGGTCCGCGCCCGAGAGCGTAAACATGTAGCCTGCGTCCGAAAGCGCATTGGGCGCGGCAGGCAACTTGGCCATGTGACAGAACGTTTGCAGGTCGGGCGCCATAACGTTCTGGTAGTCGAGGTGGCCGTTGGCATCCTGCGCGGCAAGCTCCAATTGGCGCACAAAATCCAGTGCCGCCGCTAACACAAAGCTCGGCGTAGGCGCATTGACGTCCTGAGTGGTCGCCACAAGCCTGCCCGCCGCCTGCGTGACAAGCCAAGCGACCTCGCGCTGGCAACGCACGGCCTTGCGCGTAACCGGCTTGATGGACGAAGAAGAAACGCTCCCCTTAGGCGGATTCGAGGCAGCCATAAGACCCTCCCATGAACGACCCGGCCCAACAAGCCCGGACGAAACACGTGCTACATCAGTATACAGGGAAGTGGGGTAGCGGGGTACAAGCGCGCCAGCGGCAAACCGAGAGCATCAACGATGTGCCGATCGCGGAATGAGATCTCGTAATAATTGACTCTCGGCCATATTATTGAGGGGCATGACTCGCGTTCGTATGGTTGTAGGTGCTGGCGATGAACGACATTGACCTTGCTGTTCCGTTGATGGATGGACCAAGCTATGACCGCGCCTGCAGTCTCGTGCCTTCCGAATACGTTGAGGCATGGGAGTGGTTTCTGGGTGAGGAACAGCGCGGCGGCGTTTGGACCAGCCTTCCGCACCACACCAAGGAAGATAGCCCTCAGTATCAGTATCGTTTGAGAATTGGCTCGGTCTTCTTTCCCGTAACGCGGGATTCAGGGATCTTCTGGCCGGGCCAGGATCGGGTGAAGCAAGATCCCAATAAGATCTTTGCGCTTTCGGTCCATAACTCTAAAAAGAGCTTCTACACCGATGTGCCTCCGCTCTATTTGGACGATGGCACGTGGGTCATTAAGTATTCGGTTCAAGCGCCAGGCGCCGTTGGTTCTCGAGACCAAGACTATAACCGTAAAATGCTCAACTGCATGGAATGTGGCGTTCCGGTCGGAGTCATATTTGCAACCGAGGTGGGCTATAAGGTGCTCGGCCTTGCGTTTGTTGAGCGGTTCGAGCCCGAAAACGGATGGTTTGTTCTGCACGGTCCTGTTCATAAAGGCGGACCGGACCCTCGTTTTGCGCCCGACATGAGTTATCTGAAGCACATACCCGTCGATATTGAGTTTGCCGGACAGGGTGTGACCGACGACGAAAAGGTCCGCTATGCGTTAAGGCGCGAGCGATTGGGGCAGCAATGGTTCCGCAAGCAGCTCGTTGCCGCCTATGATGGCCGTTGCGCGGTGTCGGACTGCGGCGTCAGCGAAGCTCTGGAGGCTGCGCATATCGAGAATTACTCGGGACCCAAATCGCAGGTTGCCAGCAACGGTATTCTGCTTCGGCGCGATCTTCATTCCCTATTTGATGCTCACCTGATTTCGTTTGAGCCTGTTTGCGGCGAATATCGGCTGTGCGGATCGTACCTGCTGGATAAGACCGACTACGCTTCCTTTGCGGGTGCGACGCTAAGGCAGCCGAGTGAGCGTCAGTGGCGACCCGATACGGTGTTTCTTGAGGCCCATCGCATTGAGTTCGATCGCTCGGAAAAGAAGCGTGAAAAGGCGGGGCTTCTGCCGTATTAGCGTATTTGGCTTTGGCATTCTTTGACGATCGTGTTGTTTGATCGGATCGCGTGGCGATGCAATCTCGCGCACGCCCGCCGGTGCATGCTCTTCCTGATTTGTATAGCGAGAGGGGAGCGTGTATGAGCTGGCGAGGCGATATTGCGATGGGGAAGTACGGAAAACTGCCGTGTGCCCTTATAGACAACAATATGTTTCCGAGCGTAGAGGTTGATTGCGGGTCGTTTGTCGTCACCTGCCCTTGCTGCGGCTCGCAAATACCGTGTCTCGACATTCGGTTCATCGATGCGCGTGACAGACTCAGCGACGAAGTGAGAAAACAGACAGGCATTCATATGCCGGTGTATCCGGAGAAATGCCCTGTTTGTGGCCTCGATATCGTGTATGACGCCGGCGACGAGGGATAGGTAATGCGGAGGAGCTGGCTGTGAAGGCATCTCCGTCCCTACAAATAAACCCCCTCACCGAGTTGCCTGTGGAACTCGGCGTGATGGTCGCGTGCCCAGGTAAAGAGCGCCTGGTCAAAGTCGGTACGCGCGGCCGGGACGCCAAAGACGCCGGCAACTTCGACGCGCACAAACTCCAGTGCCGGCAGCTTGTTGATGGCAGTGAGGGCAAACGGGGACGAGGGCTCCTCGAACAGATAGCGGCTGCCTTGCAGCGCGTCGCAACTGGTGCACGTGTTGCCGAGCGACGGGGCTTTGGAGGCTCGCGCGCCTACGGGCTTGTAGCCGCAGCGCTTAGAAAGATAGTCGCGGATCTCGCCCGGCACGCAGCCAAGAGCGGGCACGATGGCGAGTGCGTTGGCGTTGGCCGTGTCGATGGCAATGTGCCCGGCTTCGTTGGGCGCGTGCGCGATGACGATGCTCTCGTCGTTATCGGCTCGATAGGGAATGCCGAAGGCCGCGACCGAGGTCTCTTTGTGGCACTTCCAGCACTCGCGCTTGCCCAGTACTAGATATATATACGGCGCTGAGGGGTCGGATCGGTCAACACCGGGCAGCCACTCGGCAAAGGGCTCGGGGTTGACGCCGCTGGGTACATACCAGATCTTCTTGGTCCGGTCCCATTTGGCGCCCAGCGCCTTGGCTTCTTCTTTGTGCGAAAAGGGGACATCGAGCTCGGTGCGCATGGCGGCTCCTTGGTGCTGCAGGTGCAAGTGGCTCAAGGATACCGCAGGGCACAGACATCGCGGCGTTTTGCTGAGAAGTTGCGGCTCGGATGGGTTCGAGACGTGTTGGTCTCGGCCTCGGTGACTATTGGGGCGGTTTTGATTGACTGCGGAGTCAGCCGGGATAGGCACTTGGGTCGCTGACGCGGTTTTGTGTATGGGCAGGGTGGTTGCTTGGGCGGTTGGAGCTGCCAGCTGATTTGGCGACATAAAACAAAACAGCCCAGAGGACATAGCCTCTGAGCTGCGAACATTTGGTGGGCGTTAGAAGATTTGAACTTCTGACCTCTTCCGTGTCAGGGAAGCGCTCTCCCCCTGAGCTAAACGCCCGATCAAGGGTGCGCAAGCGCGCAAGGGATAATATAACGGAGCCTGAACTCGGTGGCAAGAACATTTTTAAAAATCGCTTACATTGTGGAATTCGGGGGCTTTGTCGCATCCATTTCAAAAGAGCCTGCTGCCGCGATTTGGCTGTCGCATAATGCAAGGCCATTGCGGTATCGAGCTATGGAAAGACGCCTGCGGAATTGTCCTACCGATAAGCGGACAAGCCTCCAGCTGGTGTCTTCGCCGTGGTAAGGTAAGCCGAATTGCTTCCAGGCTGTTTCGGGGGAGTGGAATGAGCAAAGAGTGTGTCGAGCAGGTCGAAGGCGCAGGGGCTTCGGTGCCGATGACCGATATATCGAACATTGATGTGCCCGAGGGCACCGACGAGCTCAGCCGCAACACCCGTCGCGCATGGCGCGACCGCCTGAACAGCGCTTCGACGCGCAAGATGATCACGGGCGTCTTGGCTACGCTGGTGGGCGGTTCGTTTTGGGGCTTCTCGGGCACCAGCGCGAGTTTTTTGTTCGATACCTACCATGTCGATACGCTGTGGCTTATGAGCGTGCGTCAGATTCTCGCCGGCCTGCTCTTTATGGCTGTGGTTGTCACGCGCGACCGCGCACGCCTGGTCAAGCTTTGGACCACACCCGCCGATCGCAAGCAGCTGCTGCTCTTTACCGCCTTTGGCCTGCTGTTCAACCAGTTTTGCTATCTTTCGGCCGTGCGCCTGACGAACGCCGGAACCGCGACGGTGCTCCAGTGCCTGCAGCTCGTTATCATCATGGGCTACACCTGCGTGACCGATCGCCGCATGCCGCGTACTCGCGAAGTCATCGGCATTGGCCTGGCTCTGGGTGGAACCTTTTTAATCGCCACCGGCGGCGACCCCACCAGCCTGAATATCTCGCCGCTTGGCCTGGCAGCAGGTCTTATGTGTGCGGTCAGCGCCGCGTGTATGGCGGTGATTCCCGCCAAGATCCTGCCCGAATACGGCAGCCCCATCGTCACGGGTTCGGCAATGCTCACAGCGGGCGTGGTCTCGTGCGTCTTCGTGCAGCCCTGGGCGCATATGCCGGCGCTCGACGCTGCCGGCATCGAGGCGCTCGCGGTGTTCGTGGTTATCGGCTCGTTTTTTGCTTACATGCTTTATATGCAGGGCGTTAAGGACATCGGCTCGGTGCGCGCGAGCCTCATCGGAACTGTGGAGCCGGTTTCGGCGACCATCACCAGCGCCGTTATGCTGGGGACGGTGTTTTTGCCGACCGACCTTATCGGCTTTGTCATGATCATCGTGATGATGTTCCTCACGGTGTAGCTAGCGCCGCCGCCAAGACAGAAAAGGTGTTGTGCCGCATTTTCGCCAATTGATGTCCGTGTCTGGAGTTTAGCTGTCGATGCTCAAAATGCCATAAACTAGTAACGTTATGGACTTTTTCATTGCGACTCAATTGCGAGGATTTCTTTATGGCTGGTAATCACTTTAAGGGCAGCGATAGCGGCCGTCCTGCAGTTCCGCCGCGTCCGAACGGGGCTGGTAAGGCCGGCACGCCGGGCGGCGCTGGACAGGGCGGTTCCGGTAAGCGCGTGTCCCCGGGCGAGACGGCGATGTTTACCGCTCTGTACGAGCAGTCTCAAAAGGCAAAAAAGACCGGCCGTGCAAGAGGGAATGTCTTTGCGGGCGGTGCAACCTCCGCGTCGCAGCCGAGCGGAGCTCCTTCGGTACCCGCGAACAACGCAGGTGCTGCCAACGCCGCGAATGCCGCCGGCAACGTTAATGCCGGCAAGGCCGCCAACAATACTCCCTCTGCCGGTGGCGCGGGGCTTACGGGTAACCTTGGCACGATCTACACCGGCGCCTCCGAGACTGGCACGTTCGCCCGCCTGGATGATAGCGGTGCCGAGTTTGCGGGCTCGGGTTCCAAGGAAGATTATTACGATTTTGGCTTGAACTACGGTAGCGACGCTTCGTCGAGTTCGACCTCTGACGGTCTGGTCCGTCATCGCCATCGCAAGGGCGAGCGCAAAAAGCGTTACACCGGCGCCATTATTGCCGCTGTAGTCGCGGTGCTTCTCGTTGCGCTTGGCGCAAGCGGCTTTATGCTGCTTAACTCGGCAAAGACCGTAAAGAGCGAAGCGAAGGAGGCTGTCGAGATCGTCGGTGGCCTTAAGGACAAGGTCACGTCGGGCGATTTTTCGACGCTGCCCGACGATGCGAAGAAGATCGATGAGCTCTGTAACAGCATGAAGGCGGAGACCTCGAGCCCGCTGTGGGCGGCGGCTTCGTTTATCCCGGTGTATGGCAGCGATATCAATGCGGCCCGCACCATGATTGACGCCCTGTCCGATGTCTCGAGCAATGCGCTGGTTCCCATGGCCGATAACCTTTCGCAGGCTACGCCCGGCAAGCTGTTCCAGGACGGCATGATTAACGTGTCCGCGCTGCAGGCGGTCGCCGATTCGCTTTCCAGCAGCTCGAAGGTGTTCAAGAGCGCCAACGAGAAGGTCCAGGGCATCGGCGATACTCATATTTCCCAGGTGACCGAGCTGGTCGATAAGGCCAAGGACGGCTTTGCCACCCTCAACGGCGCGGTTGACGCGGCGGAGAAGGTCGCCCCCGTCCTTCCCCAGATGCTCGGCGCCAACGGCCAGACGCGCAACTACCTTATGTACGCCATGAACAACGTCGAGATTCGTGCTTGCGGCGGCTTTGGCGGTTCGCAGGGCCTGATTTCGGTCACTGACGGCCAGATGTCGATTGGCGAGTTTGTTCCCCGCATTGGACTCAGTGAGGATGAGGCAGTCGAGAGCGTCGACGAAGAGGATGAGGCGCTGTTCGGCAACCACAGTAACCTGTACAACTCGGGCAATACCTATTCGCCTGATTGGCCCCGCAACTCGCAGCGTGTCGCCGCGCTGTGGAAGTCCCAGTATGGACAGGACGTTGATGGCGTCATCGGTATCGACCCGGTGTTCCTGCAGTATCTGCTGGGCCTGGTCGGTAATGTCTCGCTGCCCGACGGAACGGTTGTCGACGGCACCAACGCCGCAAAGGTCCTCATGCACGATGTGTACTGGAACTATCCGGTCGAGGAGTCGGACGGCATCTTTGCATCCGTCGCCAGCGCTGCCTTCGACAAGATCCTTGGCGGTATCGGCGATGTCGATGTTACGAAGCTTGTCAGCGCCGTTGAGCGCGGTGCCGAAGAGGGCCGCCTGATCGCGTGGATGAGAAACGATGATGAGCAGAATGCCATCAAAGAGACAGGCATTGACGCTTCGCTGCCCGATCCGGAAGATCCGAGTGCCGATCCCGTTGCCGGCGTTTACTTTAACAACCTGAGCTTCTCCAAGCTCGACTGGTATCTGAACGCCGACACTCAGATTGGTCAGGGCATCAAGAACGGTGACGGCACGTGCTCCTATCGCATCACCGTTACCCTGACGAACATCATGACGCAGGAGGAGGCTGGCAAGCTGCCCGACTACGTTGCGGCGAGCGCACCCGATGCCGCGCGTGACGACGAGCGTCTGAATGTCTCGTTGTTTGCCCCGACGGGTGGCAACATCAGTGACCTTACGGTTGAGGGTACCCAGTTTGGTCTTGGTGCCGCTACGTGGCATGGAATCCCCTTCTATTCGGGCACCGTTGACCTGCATGCTGGCGAGACGACGACGATCACGTATACGCTGACCACGTCGGCCGAGGCGGGGGACAAGCCGCTTACGCTGCGTCAGACTCCTACATGCCAGGCGGCTCGCGACAGCGCGTCGGCGTAGGGTTTTTCTGGTAGCGCAGATAATCGAGTACCATTTTGGGGCGGACAGGCAATCTGTCCGCCCCTATTTTGTAAGGAGAGCGCATGAAGTACTTTGGCACCGACGGCTTTCGCGGTGAGGCCAACGTTGGGCTGACGGTAGAGCACGCTTATAAGATTGGCCGTTTTGTGGGCTGGTATTACGGTGCCAACCGCAGTGCTAAGGCGCGCGTTATCGTGGGCAAGGACACACGTCGCTCGAGTTATATGTTCGAGGCGGCGCTGGTGAGCGGTCTGGTCGCGAGCGGTGCGGACGCCTATATGCTGCACGTGATCCCGACGCCGGGCGTGGCGCATCAGACCGTGGAGAGCTGCTTCGATTGCGGCATCATGATCAGCGCGAGCCACAACCCGTTTTGCGATAACGGCATTAAGCTCGTCAATAGCGACGGTTTTAAGATGGACGAGGACGTACTGGAGCTCATCGAGGACTACATCGATGGCAAGAGCGAGGTGCCGCTGGCCACGGGCAACCACATCGGCGCCACGGTGGACTACATGCAGGGCCGCAACCGCTACATTGCTTCGCTCATCGCCAGCGCGAACTTTTCGCTGCAGGGCGTCAAGATCGGTATCGACTGCGCCAACGGCTCGGCTTCCTCGGTGGCCAAGCCGGTGTTCGACGCGCTGGGCGCTGACGTGCGCGTGATCAACGCCGCGCCCGATGGTTTTAACATCAACGTCGACTGCGGCTCCACGCATATGGAGCGTCTGCAGCGCCATGTGGTGGAGCAGGGCCTGGATGTGGGTTTTGCCTACGACGGCGATGCCGACCGCTGCCTGGCCGTGGATGAGCGCGGTCGCGTGGTAGACGGCGACCAGATCCTGTACGTGTGCGGCGTGTATCTGAACAAGCACGGGCGACTCTCGGGCGGTACCGTGGTGCCGACGATTGCCAGCAACTTTGGCCTGGTCAAGTCGCTGGAGCTTGCCGGTCTGAGCGCCGTGACCAGCGGCGTGGGCGACCGTCACGTGTATGCCAAGATGCGCGAGGGCGGCTACAGCCTGGGTGGCGAGCAGACGGGCCATACGATCTTTGGCGATATCGAGCGCACGGGCGACGGCATTATGACTTCGCTGCGCGTGATGGAAGTGATTTGTGCCGAGCGCGAGACGCTCTCGCAGCTCACGGCTCCGTGCAAGCTGCTGCCGCAGGCGCAGGTGGCCGTGCACGTGGCGGACAAGGACGCCGCGCTCGAGAACATGGGCGTGCAGAACGCCATCGCCGAGGCCGAGGCTGCGCTGGCAGGCGAGGGCCGCGTGCTCGTGCGCAAGAGCGGAACCGAGTCGGTTATCCGCGTGCTGGCCGAGGCGCCCGACCAAGCATCCGCCGATGCCGCCATGAAGCGCATCGCCAACGCGCTCGAGGCTTTATAGCTACGCGGTTTTACCAAACCGCGTAGCTGCTCGACGCTGCAAACGGCCCCAAGCGGCAATCTGACGTTCAATTTCAAGGGCGCGACCAGAAGGTCAGCGCCCTTTCATTTCACGTCACCTTGCTCGCTTGGGGCCGTTTTCGCTGACGTTGCCAAGACATTAGCGTCAACGAACTAGTCATTGGGTACCTAGTTATTGGGTGAAAAAAGGGGACGCTGCGGATTGGTTCCGCGGCGTCCCCTTTGCGTTGACGTGTCGGTTATGCCTTACAGCTCGTAGAGCGTGGTGAACTTGTCCTGCAGGTAGCTGCAGTAGTAGCGGGCATCGAACGCCATGCCGCACGCGCCCTTGATAAGCTCCGGCGCGTCCTTGGCGCGGCCCCACTGCCAAATGTGCTCGCCCAGCCAGGCGCGGACGGGTGTCAGGTCGCCGCTCGCACAGGCGCCGTTGAGGTCGATGCCGTCGCGGCACATGGCCGGCACAAACATGGCATCGTAGGCACTGCCCAGCGCATACGTGGGGAAGTAGCCAAACGAGCCGCCGCTCCAGTGCGTATCCTGTAGGCAGCCGTGCGTGTCGTCGGGAACGGGAATGCCCAGGTACTCATCCATGAAGCGGTTCCAAAGCGCGGGGATGTCCTTGGCCGTGGCCTCGCCGGCAAACAGCATGCGCTCGATCTCGTAGCGCACCATAACGTGCAGCGGATAGGTGAGCTCGTCGGCCTCGGTGCGGATCAGCGAAGGCTGCGCGATGTTCACGGCGTGGTAGAGCGTGTCCTCGTCGACGTCGCCGTAGACCTCGGGTGCGTGGCGGCGCAGCACCTCGAGCAGCGGTCCCATAAAGGCGCGGCTGCGACCCACGGTGTTCTCGAAAAAGCGGCTCTGGCTCTCGTGGATGCCCATGGAGGTGCCGCCCTCAAGACAGGTGCGCGCATAGGCGGGATTGACGCCCAGCTCGTACATGGCATGTCCCGCCTCGTGGATGATGCTGTAGACGTTGGAGATGCAATCGTTCTCGTAGATGTGTGTCGCGATGCGCGCGTCACCCACGGCAAAGCCCTCGCTAAACGGGTGTTCGGTAAAGGCAAGCGTGGTGTCGTTCAGGTTCAGGCCGACGAGCTTCATAAGGTCGAAGCTCATGGCGCGCTGGGCGGCCTCGGGCACGCGGGCGTGCAAAAAGTCGGCAGCGGGCTGCTGGCCGCGCTCGCCGATGGCGTGCACGAGCGGCACGACCGTCGCCTTGACCTCATCGCAAAACGCATCGAAGCTCTTGGCGGAAAGGCCGCGCTCGTACTGGTCGAGCCAAACGTCGTATGGGTCGCGCTTGGGGTCCATGAGTTCGGCCTGATGCTTAAGTTGGGCGATGATTCTATCCACATAGGGCTCAAAACTCGCCCAGTCGTTGGCCGTCTTGGCCTTGCGCCACACGGCGTCGGCCTCGCAGGTGAGCCTGGTCCAGGCCTCGGCCTCCTCGGTAGGAATAACGCTTGCCTCGCGCTGGTCGCGGCCGAGCACGCGGATCTCGTCGAGCAGCTGCGGGTCGTCTACGTGTCCGCCTGCAACCGTCTCGCGCGCTAACGAGCGTACGAGCTCAACGGACTTCTCGTTGGTCAGTAGCTTGTGATGCTCGCCGGCAAGCGTGCCCATGGCGTCGGCACGGGCGGCAGCACCGTTGGCAGGAGCAATCGTCGCTCCATCGAACTCGGCAATCTTGAGCAGGTACTCGCGAGTCCACAGCTTGCCCTCGAGTTTGCGGAACTTTTTGACGGCCTTGTCGACTTTAGCGGCCTTGACGCCCTTGGCGGCCTTTGCCACGGCGGCCTGGGCCTTCTTATCGAGTTTCTTTCCCATACCGTATCCTTAATCTCGCAGGCCGAGCGCCGCAGGCGGGTGCGCGGCAAATTTGCACAGCTACCTGCCTTGTACCCAGCGCGAACAAAACGGAACGCGGCGATGCGCTCGCGAAATGTGTTATCCTATAGCCCAATGCGTTGACGGAGAGGGTTTTGCCCGCCGCGTCGCCGGCAAGAGAGGGAAGGTCATGGGCTGCAAGCCTTCCTGCGGTGGCAAGGGCCAAGCGTTCACTCCCGAGCAGCGACCTCAACGGGCACGCGGCCGGCGGCAGCGAGGCCCCAGTAGGGAAGCCGTGAGCCTCGCGATAAGGGGCGCAGAGTGGGCGCGGCGGGCCAGACATCCGCCGGGTCAAACAAGGTGGTACCGCGGAATTTAACCGTCCTTGGGCAATGCACATGCCCGAGGGCGGTTTTTTGTTACCGAACCGGGCCGCGCATCCGCAGCATCGGGCGGCGTCAGCCGTCCCGGAGCGCGGATGCGCGAGAGACGAAAGGGAAGACATGAGTCTGATTGATGATCTGGTCAAACTCGAGGAAGAGGCCAAGGAGCTCGTCGCAGGCGCCGACGACGCCGAGAAGCTCGAGGCCGCGCGCGTCGCGCTGCTCGGCCGCAAGGGCCGCATCACCGGCCTGATGCGCATGATGGGCAAGCTCGCCCCCGAGGATCGTCCCATGATGGGCAAACGCGCCAACGAGATGCGCCAGCTGATCGAGGGCATGCTCGACGAGCGCACCACCGAGATGAAGGCCGCCGCCCTTAAGCACGCACTCGAGCAAGAGGCCGTCGACATCACGCTGCCGGGCATCCGTCCGCAGATCGGTCACCAGCACCTGATCAAGCAGATTATCGAGGAGGCCGAGGACATCTTTAGCGGCATCGGCTACACCGTCGAGTCCGGCCCCATGGTCGACACCTCCTATTACAACTTCACCGCGCTCAATGCTCCTATGGATCACCCGAGCCGCTCGGCCCGCGATACCTTCTACGTGGTCGACAACAACCCCGGCAGCGTCGCGCACCCCGAGGCTCACGCCCACGGCGAGTCCGATGTGCTGCTGCGCACCCAGACCTCGGGCGTGCAGATTCACACCATGGAGTCGCAGAAGCCGCCCATCTACATGATCTGCCCGGGCACCGTCTACCGTCCCGACACGGCCGATGCCTGCCACCTGCCGCAGTTCAACCAGATCGAGGGCCTGGTCGTCGACGAGGGCATCACCTTTGGCGACCTCAAGGGCACGCTTGACTACTTTGTTAAGTGCATGTTTGGCGAGGACCGCAAGACGCGCTACCGCCCGCACTTCTTCCCCTTCACCGAGCCCAGCTGCGAGGTGGACGTGAGCTGCCACGTGTGCGGCGGCAAGGGCTGCAACTTCTGCAAGCACAGCGGCTGGATCGAGATTCTGGGCTGCGGCATGGTCGACCCCAACGTGCTCATCAACTGCGGCATCGATCCCGAGAAGTACACCGGCTTCGCCTTTGGCATTGGCGCCGAGCGCGTCGCGGCCCTGCGCTACGACCTGCCCGACCTCAGAACGCTCATGACTGGCGATATGCGCTTCCTGAACCAATTTTAGGCTTGCCCAGGCACCCCATCTTGGCGTTCAAACCGTCGCTCGCGTACCTTTAGTACGCGTCGCTCCTCTTTCACGCCAACCTGGGGCACCTGGACAACCCTAAGGCGAACGTCTTCATTTGATACCCCTCCCTATGCGGAGATTAAGAACTAGGAGAGCTATATGCGCGTTTCTTACGACTGGCTCAAGACCATGATCGATATTCCGGAGGATCCCAAGACCCTTTCGGACGAATATATCCGTACCGGCACCGAGGTCGAGGCGATCGACACCGTGGGCGAGTCCTTCGACCACGTGGTGACCGCCAAGGTGCTCACCAAGACCCCGCACCCCGATAGCGACCACATGTATGTGTGCTCGGTCGATGTGGGCGACAAGAACCTCGACGCCGACGGCAATCCCGCCCCGCTGCGGATCGTCTGCGGCGCGCAGAACTTTGAGGCCGGCGACCACATCGTCACGGCCATGATCGGCGCTGTCCTGCCCGGCGACGTCAAGATCAAAAAGAGCAAGCTTCGCGGCGTCGTGTCCATGGGCATGAACTGCTCCGCGCGCGAGCTCGGCCTGGGCGGCGACCACTCCGGCATCATGATTCTGCCCGAGGATACGCCCTGTGGCATGCCGTTTGCCGAGTATGTGGGCTCGAGCGACACCGTGCTCGACTGCGAGATTACGCCCAACCGCCCCGACTGCCTGTCCATGATCGGCATGGCCCGCGAGACCGGTGCCATCTTCGACCGCGATTTCCACGTTGAGCTGCCCGCTATCAAGGCCGAGACCGGCCGCGCGACCGACGATGAGCTTTCGGTCGAGATTGCCGACGAGGGCCTGTGCGACCGCTATGTCGCCCGCATCGTGCGCAACGTGAAGGTCGGCCCCTCGCCCGACTGGATGGTCAAGCGCCTCAACGCCCTGGGCGTGCGTCCGCACAACAACATCGTCGACATCACCAACTATGTGATGATGCTCACCGGTCAGCCGCTGCACGGCTTTGACCTGGACACCTTTGCCGAGCGCGAGGGCAGGCGTCGCGTGGTGGTTCGCGCCGCCCGGCAGGATGAGAAGTTCACGACGCTCGACGGCGAGGAGCGCGTGCTCGACGCCGGCATGGGCCTGATCACCGACGGCGAGCGTCCCGTGGCGCTGGCCGGCGTTATGGGCGGCATGGATTCCGAGATCGAGGACGACACCGTCGACGTGATGGTCGAGAGCGCCTGCTTCAACGCCGGTCGCACCTCGCACACCAGCCGCGACCTGTCGCTGATCTCCGACGCCTCCATTCGCTTTGAGCGTCAGGTCGATGAGACCGGTTGCGTGGATGTCGCCAACGTTACCTGCGCGCTGATCGAGGAGATCGCCGGCGGCGAGGTTGCTCCCGGCTATGTCGACGTTTTCCCCGCGCCCAAGACTATCGACAGCATTAAGCTGCGCCTGGCCCGCGTGCACGCCATCTGCGGTGCCGACATCGAGCCCGACTTTATCGAGCGTTCGCTCACCCGTCTGGGCTGCACCGTCGAGCGCGACGGCGAGGACTTTATCGTTACCCCGCCGAGCTTCCGTCCCGACCTGCCGCGCGAGATCGACCTGATCGAGGAGGTCCTGCGCCTGTGGGGCATGGGCCGCGTGACGGCGACCATCCCGGCTGCCAAGAACCACATTGGCGGCCTGACTCGCGAGCAGAAGCTCACCCGTAAGGTCGGCGAGATCCTGCGCGCCTGCGGCCTCAACGAGACCACGACCTTTGGCTTTGCCGCTCCGGGCGACCTGGAGAAGATCGGCATGTCCACCGAGGGCCGCGGCTGCCCCGTGGTACTCATGAACCCGCTGGTGGCCGAGCAGACCGAGATGCGCCGCTCGCTGCTGCCGGGCCTGCTGCAGTCCGTGGCCTATAACGAGGCCCACGGCACGCCCAACGTGCACCTGTACGAGGTCGGCAGCCTGTTCCACGGTCGCGAGAACGCCAGCCTGCCCAAGGAGACCAAGTCCGTGGCGGGCGTGCTCTCGGGCCAGTGGAGCGAGCAGTCTTGGAACATGAAGTACCGCAAGCTGCGTTTCTTCTTTGGCAAGGGCATCGTTGAGGAGCTGCTTGCCCAGCTGCGCATCGAGAGGGTTCGCTTCCGTCCCGTCGAGGGCGAGAGCTATGCCTTCCTGCAACCGGGTCGTGCTGCCGAGGTACTCTCGGGCGGTACCGTGCTGGGCTGGGTTGGCGAGATCCACCCCGAGGCGCGCGAGACTATGGGCATTGACGAGGTCGTCGTTGCCTTTGAGCTCGATCTGGACAAGCTGATCAAGGGCGCCCGCAACCAGGAGAACTACCGCGAGTTCTCGCAGTACCCGGCTGTTGAGCACGATTTGGCAATTGTGGTCGATAACTCCGTGACCTGCGAGGATCTTGAGCGCCGTATTACCAGCGCCGGTGGCAAGCTGCTCGAGGGCGTTCGCCTGTTCGACGTTTACCGCGATCCCATCCGCATCGGAGCGGGCAAGAAGTCCATGGCTTTTGCGCTTACGTATCGCTCAGACGACCACACGCTCACCAGCGAAGAGGTCGAGAAGGCGCACCAGAAGATCGTCACCAAGGTGTGCAAGGGCGTAAACGGCGAGGTCCGCGGCTAGGTCCTGCACTGGGTATGGGCCAGCGGTGGCTGCCGCCGAGCTCTACGTGACTGCCATGCTCGGTATAAAGCACTGCTGAGCCTGCATATATGACACGCGCATTACATAACGGCGTGCTGCTTTGTCGGCAGTGCGCCGTTTTGCTATGATAGCCCGCGGCGTGTTACGAATTTGACAATACGTAACACTGGCAAGGTGATTTAAGCGGCGTTGCAATTCCGTGCGCCGACAACCGGGAGGCGTACATGCACATTCCAGATAATTATCTGTCCCCGCAGACCGATGCCGTCATGGCGGTGGCAATGGTGCCCGTTTGGGTCCACTGCATCAAGAAGGTGCGCGCCACGCTCGATCGCGAGCACATGGCTTTCCTGGGCATCTGCGCCGCATTTTCCTTCTTGCTCATGATGTTCAACGTGCCGTTGCCCGGCGGCACCACAGGCCACGCCGTCGGCGGCGCACTCATCGCGTTGCTGCTGGGCCCCGAGGCCGCGGCTATCGCTGTCTCGGTCGCGCTGGCGCTGCAGGCGCTGCTATTTGGCGACGGCGGCGTTCTGTCGTTTGGCGCCAACTGCTTTAACATGGCCTTTGTGCTGCCGTTTGTCGCTGCTATCGTGTTCCGTGCGCTCAACAGCCGCCTGCACGACAAGAGCTGGGGCACTTCGGTTTCTGCCATCGTGAGCGGCTGGATCGGCTTGTGCGTGGCTGCCCTGTGCGCTGCCATCGAGTTCGGCATTCAGCCGATGCTCTTCACCAACGCCTCGGGTGCCCCGCTATACTGCCCCTTCCCGCTGTCTGTTTCCATTCCGGCCATGTTGATTCCGCACATGCTGGTAGCCGGTGTGGTCGAGGGCGTGGCGACTGCCGCGATCTACGGCTTTATCAAGAAGACGGCGCCGGGCGTTATCGTCGGCCCCGAAGCCGTCGATGGCCAGCTTGCTGCCGAGGGCGCTGCTGCCAAGAAGACCTCGCTGGTCCCCACGCTCATCTTGGTTGCCGTGCTTGTCGTGGCCACGCCGCTGGGCCTGCTGGCCACGGGTGACGCCTGGGGTGAGTGGGACGCCGAGGGCGCCGCGACTGCCGTTCAGGAGGCTGGTGACGACAGTCTGCAGGCTTCGGTCGGTCTCGACACCCCGACCTTTGCCGATGCGCTGCCTACGGGTGATTACCTGCAGGCCTATTCCGAGGAGCAGGGTCTCGGCTTTGCCGGTCAGGCTGCCATGTATATTCTTTCGGGCGTGATTGGCGTGGCGGTGCTTACCATTGCATTCCGCCTGGTCTCGCTGACGGTCAAGGAAAGCGGTGCTCATGGCAATAGCCGAGCTGCCTAGCTGGCTTGCGGTCGAGCAGCGTTACGAGCCCACGGGCGCTCGTCATCGCGTGATGCAAAAGAACGTCCTGCACCTGGCGAGCCTGCTTGAGCGGGTTCGCCTGGGTGGAGGCGCGCACGAGGGCGGGTCGATGGTCGACCGCGCCCTTTCTTGCGTTTCGGCTCCGGTGCGCCTCGTGGGGATATTCGTTTGCGTCCTGTGCGTGTGCCTGACACAAAGCCCGCTGTACCTCATGTTGATGGCGGCCATTGCGCTGGTGCTCGTTGCCGTGCGTCCCGTACGCGGGCTGCGCGCGACCTTTGTGCCGGCGCTTGGCGCCGCGGGGCTCGCAGTGGTTTTGGCGCTGCCTGCCCTGCTGCTGGGTGCTTCCGCTACGGGCGCCATGCTCAAAATTGCGCTTAAGACGTTCATTAACGTGTCGCTCGTGCTGGGTGTTTCGTGGACGCTCACCTGGAACCGCATGTCGGCGGCGCTCAAGACGCTACATCTGCCCGACGAGGTCATCTTTACGTTTGATATGGCGCTCAAGCACATCGAGGTGCTGGGCCGAACGGCGCACGATCTGACCGAATCGGTCATGCTGCGCAGTGTGGGTCGCGCGCCTGAGGGGTTTTCGCGCACCGACTCGGTCGCGGGTATCATGGGCATGACGTTTATCAAGGCGATGGAATGCAGCCGCGCGATGGATGAGGCCATGCTCTGCCGCGGCTTTGCCGGCGCGTATCCGGCTCCCGCGCGGAGCGGCTTTGGCTGGCACGATGCGGTCTATGCGGTCGGCGTGGCGTTGCTCGCCGTGTTGTGTGCGGTACTGTAGCGCGGGCGGTCTAGCCGTCGATGTGAGTAGGGAAGGGCGACGTTTTGACGATCGATATGAATAGTGCGGCGGGCACGAACGGTGCGGGCGGCGCCGAGGGCGCGCCGCTTATTGAGTTGCGCGACGTGGTGTTCTCCTATGCGGGGCATACGGTTGTCGATGGCGTGTCGCTGCGCGTGGACCGTGGGGAGCTCGTTGCCCTGCTCGGTCCCAACGGCTGCGGTAAGACGACGATTATGCGTCTTATTAACGGCCTTGAACTCGCGGACGCAGGGGCATACCTGTTTGACGGGTGTATGGTCGATGCGGCATATCTCAAGGATTCCGCGACGGCCCAGCGGTTCCATCAGCGCGTGGGCTTTGTGTTCCAGAATGCCGACGCCCAGTTGTTCTGCGCTACGGTGGGTGAGGAAGTTGCTTTTGGTCCCGCGCAGATGGGGCTGCCGGCAGACGAGCTCGACCGTCGCGTGCACGATGCCATGGAACTGTTTCAAGTTGCCGACCTGGTCGATGCCTCGCCCTATCAGCTTTCGGGTGGGCAAAAGAAGCGTGTGGCGCTGGCGGCAGTCGTATCGATGAACCCCGATACCTTGGTTCTCGACGAACCTACTAATGGGCTCGACGAGGATTCATGCGACATCGTGGTCAATTTCTTGCTGGCCTACGTCGCGGCGGGTAAGACGGTCTTGATGAGCACACATCACCAGGATTTGGTGCGACGCCTGGGTGCCCGTGCAATCTATATCGATCGATATCACCATGTGGTCGAGGCGCCTTCGCCGTCGTATGGAACCGAAAGCGGTGCTACGGACTAGTTGCTGCGTAGAGCGTGCGTAGCCGCCCGCGCGGCTTTGCCGTGATGGTATAGTTATCCAGGTTTTTTATGGGGGTGGCTATGCCAAGCTGGAACATTCATATCGCTCAGACGGAGCGTTTGCTGGAGCGCACCGGTGCGCTTGCCAAGAGCGTGCGCGACCGCAATGCCTTTTTGTTTGGCTGCGTGGTTCCGGATATTTTCGTGGGCTATATGGTCCCTGGCATCGCCGATCCCATCCCGTACCGCATTACGCACTTTGCCAAGCCCGAGCCTATCCCTAAGCCGCGTGAGCACGAGTTCTGGGATACCTATGTGGCGCCGCTGCTCAAAGGGGCGCCTGTTGGTACGCCGGCTGCCGCGACCTCGATTGTCGAGGAGCGCGAGCGACTCAATCGGGTACATTATCCCCAACGCTACAAGGATGCCGAGCCGGTTGCCGGTCCCGGTGCTAGCGAGCTTTCGCTCGCGCCCGATGACGTGGCGCAGTCGCTGCTCGATCTGACGCTGGGCGTTTGGTCTCACCTCGTGGCCGATACCGTATGGAATACGCGCGTGAATCAGTACCTGGAGGCGCACGGCGGCAAGCCGTGCGAGGAGTTCCGCATTAAAAAGCAAGGCGACTTTGACTGGTTTGGCAAGACGCTCGGCATCGTTTCGATTCCGCGCGCGACCGATCGCCTGTATACCGCTGCGACGCGTTTTGGGCAGTATCCCATCCATAAAGAGTATGTGCTCAAGACCATCGGCGTTATGCACGAGATCGTGCGCGAAAACCCCGGCGAGCCCGACCATCCGCCATACCGCCTGCTGACCGAGGAATTCTTCGACGCAACGTTTACCGAGGTCATCGAGCTGACCGAGGCGGGTTTTGCCGCCCGTGTCGAATCGCCCGATGTGCCTGCTCTGCCCCTGATTGCTAGCTGCTAGCTGGCCGGCCCGGCAGCGAATAGCTCAACCCAATCGACAAGTAGCTCTTGCCGTAAGGTATCTTCGGCAATGCGCTCCTGTTTGGTCTTTGGGATGTGGGGAAGCCCGGCCTTTTTATGGATGAGCTCGGCTATGTGGTCGAAGCTCTTCTTCTCCTTGATCTGGTCATAGGTAATTTGGATGACGTCGTAGCCCATGCTTGTGAGTGCGGTGGCGCGCTCGGCATCGGAGAGGCTCGCGGCTTCGCTGTCGTGGGCAGAGCGGCCTTGGCATTCCAGAATGACGCCCATGCTGTCGGTGGCGCTTTCGACGAGGATATCGGCGTAGCAGCAGGTTTTGTCATACAGCGAACGTGCGGCTTCACTGAGCGGGATGCGCGCGTTGTTGGCGATCTCGATGCCCTGGCCGCCCTCGTCGCGGGGGAGCGAGATAAGCATGGAGGTCTGTACTTCGAAGGGCGAGGCGGCCTGCCCCGTCATGTGCTCGGCCGCCCAGCGCAGTTGTTTGATGCCGCGCAGGCCTGCGGCTTGCTTGGCGAACGCGGCGATATCCGTTGCGGTAAGAAGCGGCGTGCGCTTCCACAAGTTGGTGTCATTGCCCTTGGTGTCGTTAACTCGCTCCCAGCCGCAGTTGGGTGGAATGAACTTAAGCGAAATAGCTTCATCGAGTTGTTGTTGCGTTCGCTCGCAGGGCTTAAACACTGCAAAGGAGCCGCACATCTCGTAGCAAGCCATGAGTAACTGGTTGCGTGAAACCTGCGTAGCAAGGTTGAGCAGCGTGAACTCCGGTGACGTGACATCAAACCCATGTTCAGTCTGCCTAAACGACCCCGGAGGTGGTTCTTGGGTCAGGAGGTGCGATTTAAACAGGCTTCGCGACCCGGATTGTGCCCGAGTGAATACAAGCCTGTGAAGTGGTGCGTGAAGCAGGTCTTTTACAACTGCATGACTTCCGAGGCCACAACATCTGCGATCCATATTGCCAAGGCTAATGGCGGGGTAAAGGCCTAATACCTGCGGCGGGATGCGGTAGTAGTTAAAGGCGGATTGCCCACAAAGCGTCAGGTCCATAATGCCCTCCTGGCCGAAATCATCTCTTTGAAGCGAGTGATGCCAGCGTCAATCCGGAAGTATGCGGCAAAATCTGAACCCTATGAGCGGACCTGGCTTTTGAGGCTAGTTTATCAGGCATTTTGTTGCGAAAAAACAGGGTGTGCTCGGAGGTTCCAGAATTTGCCGCATACTTCCGAAAACCAGGTCGATTTGGTTCTTGCTAAAACGATTTATCAGCCCTGTGTGAGGTGTGGGTTTGCCACCGGGCGAACACTTTTAGCGCTTGGGGCTTTATTTTTTGGGCCTCGAAGGGTGGATTTCGCGCTTTTGGTAAAGAAATGAGTGCGTGTTTTGCCGTGCGGCGGCATTGGCGCAGAAAAAGGGCCCGGAAGGCGAAGCCTTCCGGGCCCTTTGCAATGCAAGTATGCTTGCAAGTGCGTTTTAGCGCACCTGAGCGACGTAAGCGACGTTGGTCGAGGAGACCTTGTCCTCGAGCTGGACGCTCATACGGGGATCGCCGGCAGTAGCGACAGTCAGATCGCCAGCCTCGACGTAGCCGAGCTCCTTAGCGGTCTCGATCGCCTTGACGATCGTGCCGTTGACGGTGCCCTGGGTAATCTCGGCCTGATGCGGGATAACGCCCCAGTACATGATCATCTGCTGGACGGCCCACTCGTGGCGGGAGAACGCGCAGATCGGCATGTTGGGACGGAAGTGCGAAATCAGGCGAGCGGTACGACCGGTGGTCGTCGGCACGGTGATGCACTTGGCGCCAACGGTGGTGGCCATGTTCACAGCGGACATACCCACAACGTTGTTGACGACGCGGGTGCCATGAGCGTCGGCCGGAACCTCGAGCGGAGCGTGGGCCGGGAGGTACTTCTCGGTCTCGAGAGCAATGCTGGCCTGCATCTTGACGGCATCGACCGGGTACTTACCGGCAGCGGACTCGCCAGAGAGCATAACGGCGTCGGTGCCGTCGTAAATGGCGTTAGCAACGTCGGCAACCTCGGCGCGCGTCGGGCGCGGGTTCTGCTGCATGGAGTCGAGCATCTGCGTAGCGGTGATAACGGGCTTGTAGGCCGCGTTGCACTTGGCGATGATCTCCTTCTGGATGTGGGGAACGAGCTCGGGCTTGATCTCGATGCCCAGGTCGCCACGGGCGACCATGATGCCGTCGGAAGCCTCGAGGATCTCGTCGAAGTTCTCGACGCCCAGGGCGCACTCGATCTTCGGGAAGATCGTCACGTGCTCGCCACCGTTCTCGCGGCAAAGCTCGCGGATGCCGCGGACGGACTCGCCGTCACGGATGAAGGAAGCGGCGATGTAGTCGATGTTCTCGGTCAGGCCAAAGAGGATGTCCTGACGATCGCGCTCGGTGATGGCGGGCAGCGAGATGTTGACGTTGGGCATGTTGACGCCCTTGCGCTCGCCAATCAGGCCGTCGTTCTTGACGACGCAGGTCATGTCCTGGCCGTCGACGGACTCGACCTCGAGGGCGACCAGGCCGTCATCGATCAGGATGAGGGAGCCCTTCTCGACCTCGGAGGGCAGAGCCAGGTAGTCGAGGGAGATGTGCTCAGAGGTGCCGTGGAAATCCTCGGACGTGGGCTGAGCGGTGACGACGATCTTATCGCCGGTCTTGACGGCAACCTTCTTGCCGTCGACCAGAAGGCCGGTGCGGACCTCGGGGCCCTTGGTGTCGAGCAGGATGCCGACGGGCAGACCGAGCTCCTTGGAAATACGACGGACGCGCTCGATGCGACCGTGGTGCTCGTCGTAGGATCCGTGCGAGAAGTTGAAACGGGCGACGTTCATGCCCGCCTTGATCATCTCGCGGATGGTCTCGTCGCTATCGCAGGCGGGACCCATGGTGCATACAATCTTGGTGCGCTTGTACATTCAGACCTCCATCTGACATCGTCTTGCGCTGATAGATAAACCATAAGAAATAAAACTGAGATGATTATAACGAAATGACGACCGAATACCCCAAAAAATCGACCGTATGCCGAATTAGAAGTTCATTTTTTACGGAAAACGGTATATGCAAAAACTTTATCAACCGTTCCAACCGCTGCTATCTGGGCGATATTTCAGTTTGATGATGCGTCGAAGAAAAAACGTTTTATCAATGTTGAACATCATACGGTCTGCATCGTTGCGAATGGACCCTATTTCCAAATGGATTGTTTTGGCTAGACGCGTTGCTTTGGGGTACCATAGCTCCACTATCAACTGCCGCTCAGCACGGCAGCCTTGATGAGCCCTTGCCCTTCTCCTGGGAATTATGATCGGGCATCAATCTGCTGAGTGGCCCGAATCCCAGGAGGGGACTCTATATGCAAAAGGAATACCTGTCAGCCGCGGCGGAGGTGCTCAGCGACCAGGGCGTCGATGAGAATCTCGGCCTGAGCAACGACGAGGCGTCGTCGCGCCTCGCCAAGACAGGCCCTAACAAGCTCGAGGAAGCCGAGAAAACGCCGCTGTGGAAGCGTTTCTTTGAGCAGATGGCCGACCCCATGGTCATCATGTTGATCGTTGCCGCCGTCATCAGCGCGCTCACGGGTATGGTCAAGGGCGAGCCCGACTTTGCCGACGTCGCCATCATCATGTTCGTCGTTATCGTCAACTCGGTGCTGGGCGTGGTCCAGGAAGCTAAAAGCGAGGAGGCTCTCGAGGCCCTGCAGGAGATGAGCGCGGCGCAGTCCAAGGTGCTGCGCGACGGCAAGCTCGTGCACCTGCCGAGCGCCGAGCTCGTGCCCGGCGATGTGATCATGCTCGAGGCGGGCGACTCCGTCCCGGCCGACTGCCGTGTGCTCGAGAGCGCCACGATGAAGATCGAGGAGGCCGCCCTTACCGGCGAGTCCGTGCCCGTCGAAAAGCATGCCAACGTCATTGAGCTCGCCGCCGGCACCGACGACGTGCCGCTCGGCGACCGCAAGAACATGTGCTACATGGGTTCCACCGTGGTATACGGCCGCGGTCGCGCCGTCGTGGTCGGCACCGGTATGAACACCGAGATGGGCAAGATCGCCGGCGCCCTGGCCGAGGCCAAGGAAGAGCTCACGCCGCTGCAGGTGAAGCTTGCCGAGCTCAGCCGCATCCTTACCATCATGGTTATCGTCATCTGCGTCGTCATCTTTGGCGTCGACATCATCCGTCACGGCGTGGGCAACGTCCTCACCGACCCGACAGCCTTGCTCGACACCTTTATGGTTGCCGTCTCGCTCGCCGTCGCTGCCATCCCCGAGGGCCTGGTCGCCGTCGTGACCATCGTGCTATCGCTTGGCGTGACCAAGATGGCCAAGCGCCAGGCAATCATCCGCAAGCTCTCTGCCGTCGAGACTCTCGGCTGCACGCAGACCATCTGCTCCGACAAGACCGGTACCCTTACCCAAAACAAGATGACCGTCGTCAAGCACGAGCTCGCTGCGCCTAAGGAGAAGTTCCTGGCCGGCATGGCTCTGTGTTCCGATGCCCAGTGGGACGATGACCTGGGCGAGGCCGTGGGCGAGCCGACTGAGTGCGCGCTCGTCAACGATGCCGGCAAGGCTGGTCTTACTGGCCTGACTGCCGAGCACCTGCGCGTGGGCGAGGCCCCGTTCGACTCGGGCCGCAAGATGATGTCCGTGGTCGTCGAGACCCTGGACGGCGAGTATGAGCAGTACACCAAGGGCGCGCCCGACGTGGTGATCGGCCTGTGCACCCATATCTACGAGGGCGATAAGGTCGTCCCTCTGACCGAGGAGCGTCGCGCCGAGCTCGTGGCCGCCAACAAGGCCATGGCCGACGAGGCCCTGCGCGTACTGGCGCTGGCAAGCCGCACCTACACCGAGGTCCCGAGCGACTGCAGCCCCGCCGCGCTCGAGCACGACCTGGTCTTCTGCGGCCTGTCCGGCATGATTGACCCGGTCCGCCCCGAGGTCGCCGACGCCATCCGCGAGGCCCACGATGCCGGTATCCGCACCGTCATGATCACGGGCGACCACATCGACACCGCCGTGGCCATCGCCAAGCAGCTGGGCATCGTCACCGATCGCAGCCATGCCATCACCGGTGCCGACCTCGATCGCATGAGCGACGAGGAGCTCGACGCGCACATCGAGGACTACGGCGTGTACGCCCGCGTTCAGCCCGAGCATAAGACCCGCATCGTCGAGGCTTGGAAGTCGCGCGACCAGATCGTGGCCATGACGGGCGACGGCGTCAACGACGCCCCGTCCATCAAACGCGCCGACATCGGCGTGGGCATGGGCATCACCGGTACCGACGTCACCAAGAACGTCGCCGACATGGTACTTGCCGACGACAACTTCGCCACCATCATCGGTGCCTGCGAAGAGGGGCGCCGCATCTACGACAACATCCGCAAGGTCATCCAGTTCCTGCTTTCGGCCAACCTTGCCGAGGTGTTCTCGGTGTTTATCGCCACGCTCATCGGCTTTACCATCTTTCAGCCGGTGCAGCTGCTGTGGGTGAACCTGGTCACCGACTGCTTCCCCGCGCTCGCGCTGGGCATGGAGGATGCCGAGGGCGACATCATGAAGCGCAAGCCGCGCAACGCCAAGGACGGCGTCTTTGCCGGACATATGGGTCTGGACTGCGTGGTCCAGGGCCTGATCATCACCGTGCTGGTACTGGCGAGCTTCTTTGTGGGCGTGTACTTTGACATGGGCTACATCCACATCGCCGATATGATCGCCGGCAATGCCGACGAGGAAGGCGTGATGATGGCGTTCATCACGCTCAACATGGTCGAGATTTTCCACTGCTTCAATATGCGCAGCCGTCGTGCGTCGCTGTTCACCATGAAGAAGCAGAACAAGTGGCTGTGGGCTTCCGCCGCGCTGGCACTGGTGCTGACGGTGATCGTGACCGTGCAGCCGACGCTTGCCGAGATGTTCTTCGGCCCTGTGACGCTTGAGCTCAAGGGCGTTCTTGCCGCGCTGGGCCTGGCCTTCCTGATCATCCCGCTGATGGAGATCTACAAGGCGATCATGCGCGCTGTGGAAAAAGAGTAACGCTCTCGTCCGGGCCCGCCCCACGCCCTTTCTCCCTCACTGGTCCTCGCGCTTTGCGCTGCGGGATCGTTCGGGAGAAAGGGCTTCCGGGGCGGGCCCTGCGGTATCCTTGCTGGCTTTTCTCCCGCGCGGATGATAAAGGGCTGAGGGAAAGTTTGTGAGCTGGTCGGGCTTTGCCCGGCCAGCTCTTTTTGATTTAAAATACCTGCTCAGTTGTGATTTATGGTGCTGGGAGGCGCTTGTGGGCAAGGCTAAGGCTAAAGCGAAGAAAAAGACGACGGGGGCGCGGGCTAAGCGCGATCGTCGTCGGAAGCTTGCGACCGAGGCCCCCGCGTCTGCCGAGGAGTTGTTGGCGAGCGTACCGGGGCTTGACGCGCTGCAGGACGTTCCGGCGTTTGATGACCTGCCGGTCGATGGGGCTCAGCAGGCGGCATTTGACGACTTTTGCGCACATGCTGAGGAGCCCGAGCAGATGCGGCTGGGTGCCGTGGTGCGCTTGGATCGCGGGTTTCCGCTGGTGGCGACTGCCGACGATACCTTCCGCGCCGAGCATGCAGTGGGGTTTGCCAAGTCGCGCGGCGAGGACGAGGTCCTGCTGCCTGCCGTGGGCGACCGTGTGGCGGTGCGCCGCGCTCCCGGGCACGATATGGGCGTGATTGAGTGCGTGCTGCCGCGCCGTACGAGCTTTGAGCGTTGGCGCGGCCGTGCCCGTGGAGAGCGCCAGGTGCTCTGCTCCAACGTGGATTGCGTGCTAATCGTGCAGGCGCTCGGTGCCGGTGAGGTGCTGCTCGACCGCGTGGCGCGCTCGCTGGTGTTGGCGCTTGACTGCGATGCCGAGCCGGTGGTGGTGCTTACCAAAGCTGACCGCTGCGATGCCGAGGAGCTCGAGCGCGATCTGGACCGCGTGCGCCGCCTGGTGGGTCCGGACGTGCGCGTGATCGTGACGTCCTCTGCCGAGGGCCGCGGCCTGGACGAGGTCCGTGCCTGCGTGCCTGCCGGGAGCTGCGCCATGATTCTGGGCGAGTCGGGTGCCGGCAAGTCGACGCTGCTCAATGCACTGCTGGGCCACGATACGTTGGCGACCGGCGGTGTGCGCGAACGCGACGACCAGGGCCGTCACACTACCGTCGCGCGTGTGATGGTGGCGCTGCCGGGCGACGCCGGCGTGATCGCCGATGCCCCGGGCCTGCGCAGCCTACCGCTCGTGGGTCACGAGCGGGGTCTGGCGCGCGCCTTCCCCGAGATTGTCGAGGCATCGCGCGCGTGCCGGTTTGGCGATTGCACGCATACCCATGAGCCGGGTTGTGCCGTTCGCGAGGCCGAGGACGCCGGGCAGATCGACAGTCTGCGTTTGGAAACGTTCCAAAACCTGGCGTCATCCATGCGCGTGAGTGCTCAAATGCTCGATCCCGATGTCCATCTGTAATTGATTTTTCCTATGACAGCCGTCTCCCAACTGTTCGGGAGACGGCTTTTTTGCTGCGGAAAAGCCTCGAAACATGCAGTTTGCTGACGTACTGGCCAAAACCTTGCCACGAGCTTGACGGGCTGGTCAGCTTTTGGTCAGCGATTGGTTTGACATCGAAAACCAAGATCGCGATTGCGCCGCTTTGCGCTCTGACCGCCCAGACAATGGTGGTACGGGCATTCGCCCGGCACTGCCATGAGAGGAGCGGCCGTGAACAAGAGCAAGCGCATCGCCATCAGTCTGGTCGCGGGCGTGCTCGCTGCTCTGCTCTGCATGGTTTACGGCTCGTCAATCCGCTCGCAAGCCGAACAGGTCCAGGCTGAGACCTTGGCCAAGTACGGTGGCGATCGCGTCGAGGTATGCGTTGCGGCGCGCGATATCGATGTGGGCGAGACCCTCGATGAGACCAATGTCATAACCCAGGAATGGCTGACGAGTCTGCTGCCGCGTGACGCGGCGACCGAGCTGCGCCAGGTGCGCGGCGACGTGACGACTTCGCGTATTCCCAAAAACGCCGTGATCTGCAATGTCTACACCAAGGCCGAGAGCCACAAGCTCGAGGTGCCTAAGGGCAAGGTCGCCGTTTCGGTGGCGGTCGATGCCGAGCACTCGGTCGGCGGTGCTACGGGCGTGGGCAGCTACGTGGATGTGTATGTGCAAAAAGACGGCGTAACCGATCGGATGTGCGGCGCGTACGTGATCGATACCAGTGAGGATTCCGGTGCCACGCGCGAGGGCAAGATCGAATGGGTGACGCTGGCGGCTGACCCCGAAGACGTCAAGGAACTGCTGGGAGCCTCGGGCAAGGGAACGGTCAGCTTGACGATTCCCGCCACGGCGCGCGGCAAAAAGAGCGGAGGCGACGAGTGATGAAGGCGATCTGGCTTGCGTGCTGCGCGTGCGGCGATTACGGGCTGTTGCAGCGGGAAGTCGAGGGCCGTGACGCGGGTGCACAGGTGCTTCGCGTGGGTGACCTGGACGGGTTGGTTTCCATGGCGCGGGCGTTTCCGTCGCGCCGCGGAGCTGCCATCATCGCGGCGTCTCTGTTTGATACCGAAGATGTGCGCAAGACTGTTGCGCGCCTGACGGCCGAAGGCCGCGTGAGTCGCGTGGTCGTCTTGATAGAAGCGCTCGATCCGTCGGATATCGAGGGGTTGTTTCGCGCGGGGGCGACCGAGGTCATCGCTGCGCACAGTATATGCGGCAACGGGCGCGCGGGCGAGGGAGCGGTTGATTCCGATCGGCGCATGACGATTGAGCCCGATGCTTTTGTTGATAGGGAACCCGGGGCGCCTCGCGCTACAAGAGGCCCGCGTGTTGATGATTATGGAAAAGCGGAAGCCGAGCATGGTCGGCGCCCCCGGAACCCCCTTGTATGCGATGACGCTGGAGGGCCGGCGCAGCATGCTGGCGACTCCCCGGCTGTAGATATGGGATACGTGCACGGCGTGAATCTGGCGGATGAACTCGACGAAGTTGAGGGCTTTGCCGGGTGCGGCGAGTTGTCGCTGATGCAGCATGAGCAGATTGCGCAGAACGAGCCTGCCTCGCAGACCGAACAAGCTGACATGCCGGCTTGGACGCAGCGTGTAGTTGCGGCGGGGGAGACGGGGACGCTGTCACCGACGCCCGCTCCGCCGCCTCCGATGCCGCCGGCAGACGCTGCCGCTTCGCCGCATCGAGCTCCGGTCATCTGCGCCATTTCGGGTTCGGGCGGTTGCGGCAAGTCGACGATCGTTGCCACCATGGCACACGCATCGTCGCTGTTGGGCTTGCGTGCCGCCGTGCTCGACCTGGACCTGATGTTTGGAAACCTTTACGACTTGTTAGGCGTCGATGCTCCGCGCGATATGGCGGCACTTATCGAGCCGTCGGTGGCGGGCGCGCTTGCCGAGCCGGATATCGTGGCCGCATCGATGCGCGTGGCGCCGGGCGTTACGCTCTGGGGTCCCGTTGCGGCGCCCGAGCAAGCCGAGCTCATGGCACGTCCGGTGGAGCTGCTGCTTGATGTCCTGCGTCGCGAATCCGACGTGGTCTTTATCGATACCTCGGTCTTTTGGGGCGATGCCGTGGCGGCTGCGGTGGCGGCGAGCGACCGCTGCCTGGTCGTTGGCGATGCGGCGGTGTCGTCCGCGACATCGGCGTCGCGCGTCATTGAACTGGCAAGTCGAGTAGGTGTGCCGCGCACGCGCATGAGCGCCGTGTTCAACCGGTTCGGTGCGCGCGGGGCAGACGAGGACGTCGCCATGCGCTTTGAGATTGCCTGTGCGTTGAGCTCCAAGATTCGTATCGCCGATGGCGGACAGGATCTCGCCGCGCTCATGGCGTTTGGGCGCGCCGACGAGGCAGTGGGTCAGACGAGCGCTTTTGCGACCAGCGTGCGCGAGGCCACGCGCGAGATGCTCGTGGAACTGGGGTGCGCCGTCGGCCCTTGGAGCGATATAGTCGCCGACCGTGCAACGCGTACCGAACGCCCGCGTATCCGCCTTCCCTGGTCGCGCGAGGGTGATTAGCGATGAGCCTGCAAACGAGGATTAAGGCTGCCGGCGCTGCAGCGGCGGCAGCTCCTGTAGATGCGGGGCGTCGCCGCGCGGTGAAACGACGCACCAAGCGCGCCGTGATGGACCGCATGGGTTACGACGAAGTGGCGCGTATCAGCGCCTATATCGACCCGGCACTTGCCCGCTCGGAATTGCGTCCCGCGGTGGAGGCGGCGCTCAATGTTGAGGAGCCGACCGATCTTGCGACGTCCGAGCGCGAGACCATCATCGACGAGATTTTGGATGACGTGGTGGGCTTGGGGCCGTTGCAGCCGCTCATTGAGGACGACACCGTTACCGAAATCATGATCAACGGCTGCCGCTCGGCCTTCTTTGAACGCGGCGGCGTCTTGTACCCCATCGAGCATGCGTTTGAGGATGATGAGCAGATCCGTGTGCTTATCGACCGCATCATCTCGCCACTTGGCCGCCGTATCGACGAGCGCAGCCCCATCGTCAACGCCCGCCTCAAAACGGGCTATCGCGTCAACGCGGTGATTCCGCCTGTGGCGATTGACGGACCGATTCTCACCATCCGAAAGTTCTCGGACCGCATCTGCTCGCTGGACGAGCTTGTGGGGCTGGGGTCGCTGCCGCTTTGGTATGCGCAGCTGCTGTCATGCGCGGTGTCGCTGAGACAGGACCTGGCGGTTGCGGGAGGCACGGGATCTGGTAAGACCACCCTGCTCAACGCGTTGTCATGCGAGATTTCCACCGGCGAGCGCATCGTGACGATCGAGGACTCTGCCGAGCTCAAGTTTGCGCATCATCCACACGTGGTGCGTCTAGAGGCGCGCGAGGCTTCAATTGAGGGCGAGGGCGCGGTGACGATCCGCGACCTGGTGACCAATGCCCTGCGCATGCGCCCCGACCGCATCGTGGTGGGTGAGGTGCGCGGTGCTGAGTGCTGCGACATGTTGCAGGCCATGAACACGGGCCACGACGGGTCGCTCACCACACTTCATGCGGGCTCAGAACAGGAGACCGTGGTGCGTCTGACGTTGCTTGCACGTTATGGCATCGATCTGCCGAGCGAGCTCATCGAGGAGCAGATTGCCATGGCGCTCGACGGCATCGTGATGTCCGAGCGCCACGCCGATGGCAGGCGCTTCGTCTCCTCGTATTCGGGGGTGCGTCGCGCCGCGTCGGGCGGCGTAGAGCTCGAGCGCTATGTGACGTTCGATGCCGCCGAGCGCACCTGGACGCTTGACCGCGAGCCGCCGTTTATCGCAGAAGGCCTGCGGTCGGGGACGCTCACACAAGAGGAGGTGGACGAATGGAGGTCGCTGTGCCCCTCGTCGTAGGGGGTTTGGCAGGGTTTTCTGTCGCGACGGCGTGCGGGGCGGAACCTCGTGTGCCGCAGGTACCGCCGGCGGAGCTGGCACGTCAGGCGCTCGAGACGGTGGCAGAGAAGCTGCCGCGTGAGCTGGTGGAAAACGGTCTGCTGAAAAAGATCGCCCGTTCGTGGGCATCGCTGGCTCCGGCGCATCGCCTTGGCCTCGTGATCGAAGATGCTTCGGGGCGTTTGGCGTTTCTGCTGCTCTCGAGCGGTGTCTGCTGCATTTTACTAACGATGGTGTCGTTATCGCCCCTCGGATTTGCCTTGGGACTTGTTGCTCCGATTGCCGTTGGCGCCGCTCGGGATGGCTTTGAGAGCCGGCGCGAGCAACACGATGCAGAAGAGGCCATGCCCGAGGCGTTTACCGCACTTTCCATGTCGCTTGCCTCGGGACATTCGCTGGCTCAGGGCATGCGCTTTGTGGGCGCTCATGCGCAAGAACCGGTGCATACCGAGTTTTTGCGGGTGGCGGCGGCGATCGATTGCGGCATCTCGGCGACCGACGTGCTCGATGACTTGCTCGTGCGCATCGACGCCCCCGGTCTTTCGCTTGTGACCTTGGCGCTTAAGGTGTCACAGCGCACCGGCGCTCCGCTTGCCGACTTACTGTCCGAGGCGTCGAGCATGGTGGGGGAGCGCATTGAGCTCAAGCGCCGCCTAGATGTTAAGACGTCGCAGGCCCGCATGTCTGCGCATATGGTCGCGGCGATGCCGACGGGCATGTGCGCGGTGTTGGCGCTGCTTTCGGCAGATTTTCGTCGCGGTCTTGCGACGCCTGCCGGCGCGGGCGCTGTGGTGCTGGGTCTTGCCCTCAACGCCGTTGCCCTGGTGGTTATCAGGCGCATTATGCGGGTGGAGCTATGAGCGCCCCGGTTGCAGTTGCGGCTTGCCTGTGCGCTCTGAGTGTATTTGTCGCGACGGGTTTGGATCGGGCGGATGCACGCAAGATCGCAGAGGCCTGCAAGCGCGAGGCGGTGCTGGTCGCTGCCGCGGGTCGCTCGGTGGTCGATGCTCTGACCGCGCGAATGAAGGGCGCGGTTGGAGCGGGCGGCCCGGCGCGAGTGTCGCTCGGCGAAGTGTCCGAGATGATCGATGTTGTGCGCTTGGGTCTTTCGGCCGGTCTTTCGTTTGATGCGGCGCTTGAGATTTTCTGCGCCAACCGCCGGTCAGTGCTGGCTCTTCGACTTGAGCGGGCCTGCATGGCGTGGCAGGTGGGCGTGGGCACGCGTGAGGACGAGTTGTTGGCCGCCGCGCGCGACCTGGACGTGCGAGCGCTCGAGACCTTTGCCATCACGGTGGGACAGGCGCTCGCCCTGGGTGCCCCACTTGCCGAGACACTGGCCGCTCAAAGTCGCGAGATCCGTGCGGCTCATCGCGCCGCGGTCGAGCGCGAGATCGAGCGTGCGCCCGTCAAGCTGCTGATTCCTACCGGCACACTCATCTTGCCGGCGTTGCTTCTGTCCATATTGGGCCCGCTGTTGGGAGCAGGCGGGATGATGTAGGGAGGAATACATGAACACGATGACTGACGTTGCTGGCAAGGTCTGGAGCTGGGCTGTTTGCCAGTCAATTCGCGCTCGCCAGCATGCCGGGGAGCTACTGCAGGAGGAGAGTGCGCAGGGCACCACCGAATACGCCATCTTGGTCGGCGTGCTCGTGGTGATCGCCATCATTGCCATTGTCGCATTTAAGGGCAAGGTCCAAGATCTATGGAACGCTATCAGCGAGGGCATCAACAGCCTGTAGAGGGCGAGCGCCCCATCGGGGTGCTGCTGGTGTTTGCTTGCCTGACCGTGGCGATAGCGGCGGTGCTTTGGGGGCTTAACGCCGCGCGGCAGCAGCGTCCTGGGGCCGCCTTCGATTCGGGCTCAGATTCGGCGGTGGCGTCTCAAAAAGATGAGATGCGAGATGCGGACGATTCGGATGTCGCTGTCACGGCGCAAACCTTTCTGCGGACGCTCGACAAGCGGTCTGGCACTGCGACGGATTCACCTGAGGACAACGCGATTGCGGTCCGGCTTGCATGGTCCGAGGACCGACCGATGACCGAGGCAGCGGCGGATATGTTACGCGCCTACCGCGAGGTGCCAACGGCCCAGCTCGCCCTGAGCGGCTATCTCGATATTAAGGGCAACGTATGGGGCGCCATCGTGCGCGATGGGCGCGGCTGGGTCGATATGGTGACGGTTGCCGCGGATGCTGGCGATGCTTCGTGTCGTCTGCGCGCCGTGCGTCTGGTCCCGCAAACAATAAGCTCAAAGGAGGGATCGTGAAATGCATGGCATTCTGCGTGAGGAATCTGCCCAGGCGACGGTCGAATACGCCATCGTCACGGTGGCGCTGTTATCGATCGTGCTGGCGATTGTGGGACTTTGGCGTGCTGGCACCGATGGACGCTTGGCGGCGCTGGTTGAGCGGGCGGCATCCCATGGCGTTGCCTCGACGTCGGTTATCGACGCCGCTGCGGGCGCTAAGGACATCGCGTTGTATTGATATCGCGCGCGAGGACCGGGCGCAGTCTACGGTCGAGGCCGCTTTTTTGCTGCCGACGTTTCTGACGCTCATCCTTCTCGCACTGCAACCGGTGTGCCTGCTTTATACGCGCGCGGTCATGGAGTCTGCCGCCGCCGAGACCGCGCGGCTCATGACCACGACGACGGCGGAGGACGACGATCTTAAGGAGTTCACCCTCCGCCGGCTTGCCGCAGTGCCCAACGTTTCGATCTTTCATGCCGGCGGGCCGTTGTCGTGGGATGTCGAGCTTAGCCGGGCCGATGCGGGCGGCGTCTCGTCCGTGTCCGTTTCCGGCGAGGTCAAGCCGTTGCCTGTGATCGGTGCGTTTGCGCAGGTTATGGGTGGTACCGCCGAGGGCGGCTACGTTGAGCTCAAGGTCGATGTCTCGTATCAATCACGTCCCGAATGGCTGGAGGGAGATTATGATTCGTGGATTGCTGCATGGGATTAAGCGTTTCTGGTCTAGACGCGTTTTGACGCGCCGTCCGAGCTGCCATCGCAAGCGAGGCGGCTTTATGGGTCGAGCCGGTATCGACCTGTTTATCGAAGACGGTGCCTACACCACGCTTTCCTCTGCGGTGGTCATCTTGGTGGTGCTCACGCTGCTGTTTTCGTCGACGGCGGCGATATGGAGCATGTCGCGCGCGGGGGACACCCAGGTGGCTGCCGATAGCGGCGCGCTGGCAGGCGCCAATGTGGTGTCGTCCTATCACACGGCTGCCACGGTGGTGGATGCGAGCATTTTGAGTTTGGGCCTGGCGGGGTTTGCCACGATCGGGACGGGCCTGGTCGCCATCCTCATCCCGGGCGCCGAACCAGTTGCCGGCAATATGGTCGACACCGGGATTGAGATTATTAAAACGCGCAACAAGTTTGCCAAAAGCGCATCGGAAGGCTTACAGAAAATCGAGACGGCTCTGCCGTATCTGATCGCCGCGCGTGCCACGCAGGCGGTCTCGGCGCAGGATACCGATAATGTGACCTATACCGGTACGGCGCTTGCCGTGCCCAGGACATCCGAGTCGGACTTCGCTGCGCTCGAGGGGTCCGAGATCTCGACCGATGCCATTAAAGACACATCGGATGATTTAGAGCGTGCGGCCGAGGAGCTGCGGAAGGCTTCTGAGGACACGGCGAAGGCTAAAGAGCGCGCTTGGCTGGCGGATTGTGGCGGGTCGGACGAGAGTTCGATTGGCAAGTACTCGTGTATGTGGGAGCGTGCGAAAAAACTAGCAGAACTATCTGACAGCCAGAACCGTCATGAAAAGTCGAGCATCACATGGGAGCCGCAAATAGCGCTCGATCGCGCGAAAACCTATTACCGACAGCGCTTGGCGAATGAAAAACCTCAGGGATCGAGCGTCGAGATGAAAGCGCAGTCAGCCGCTCGAAAAGCGTTCTATGCCTATGCGATTGAAGAGGTCGATCGAGCATACATAAAAGATGATGGCGAACGGTTTTCTGCCTATATCCCACTATTGCCGCGTGTCCCAAACGAGGTGCGGCCGACCGAACTTTACACCGATGCCGCATGGCCTGTAAGCAACAACGACGGCAGAACATACCTGCATTATGGAGTCGAATGCCCCGTCTATCAGAAAGGGACTCCGAGTGGGCTGGCATCTGTTGCTGATTATGATGGTCGTGATACATGCGAAGCGTGCGGCTTCGGCGTGGTTACGCTTGGAAGCGCCCTCATGCCGCCATCGTTCATCGAAAACGGCTTCGAGTACCACTTTGACAAGTTCAAAGAGGCTCTGGAAGACTACGTCGAATGCCGCAACAAAGAGCTCGAGCTCGAGCGTCAGACCGAAGACGAGGCCGATCGTGCTGGCAATACGTTTGACCAGGCCATCAAGGAGCTTTCGGACGAGCGTCCGCGTATCGCTCCGCCCGGTCGCAACGGCGTGGTCGCCTTTGCGGTTACGGGTGCCATCTCGAGCCCCGACGAGCTCAACTCTTCGTTTAACACGGCAGTCAGGCTTGGCAATCGCGGTGCTATCTCTGGCGCGGTGCTGGCACCCGATGACGCGACGGCGCAAAACAACGTGCTTTCGCGATTTTTCTCGACATTGAAGGAACGCTCGGGCGGCGTTGCCGGCGTGCTCGACGGCGTCATGGATGTTTGGGGACGGCTGCTCGTAGGATACGGTGATATTCAAGGTTCGGCCGACGAACTTATGGACGAGATGATTAAAGGCCTAGGAGGGGGCAGCGGCGCGTTGGGCTCCATCGCATCGTGGCTCGGCGATACCGTTTCGGCGTCCGTGGCGGCGCTGGGTTTGGAACCGTGCGACTTGCGCCTGCGAAAGCCGGTGCTGACCGATTCTGCCAACGTCATTAAGAGTCCGGGGTCTGACATTGCGGGTCTCTCTCAAGCGCAAGACAAACTGCGAAGTATTCCGTTGGGCGTGACCGATCCCAAGGCGCTTTGCGAGGCGTTGGAATATCAAGTCGAACGCACCATTAGCGGTACGGTGTTCACACTTGCGGAGATTCCTCTGCCCGGCGGCGGCTCCATCCCGCTCACCGTCGATGTCGCCACGCTGGTTGGCGCTCTGGGCGGTGGGTCGTAATGAGTATCCGCATGCGTCTGCGCGAGGAGCGCGCCCAAGCGACGGTGGAGATGGCAGTGGTTACGCCCGTTTTGCTGGTGCTGGCACTCATCGTGTACAACGTCATGATCTTTGCCGGCGCTGTCGCGCGCTTCGACCGCGTGGTGCCCGACATCGTGCTAGCGCATGCCGTGGCGTCGGAGGGGGAGGGCGACGAAAGCTCTGCCGATGCCTCGGCGACGGTCCAGACTCAAATTCTGAATGCCATGGAAGGCTATGACTTGCAGATCGAAGTGTCGAGCGAGCAAGGCGCGAAGGCATCAGATGGTGGCCTGCTCTCCCTATCCGGTACGTTTAGGACCTACACCTGCACCATGCACTATGAGCCGTGGCCGACTTCTCTCAGCATCGCTGGCGTTCCGCTGGGGGCGCCGACAACGTTGTCGCACGAGCGCGCGGTGACGGTCGATCCATGGCATCCGGGGGTGGTCATGTGACCGCGGTCTCGTCCTACATCGCCTACGCGCGGGCACTCAATAGGCTGGGTTGGACGCCGGCCGAGTTTGTGGTGGCGGAGTCGTTTGTCGTGCGCCTGCGCGGCATGCTGGGACGGCGTCCGGTTGCCGCCAACGGCCTGTCGCTCGTCATGGCGTTTCCACGCTGCTCTTCGGTCCATACGTGTTTTATGGCCTATCCCATCGACATCGCCTTCATCGATCGCGACGGCAATATCCTCGCGCGCTACGAAAACGTTCGTCCTTGGCGCATGTGCTCCTGCCTCGGCGCCTGGGCCGTACTAGAGCGTCCTTCAATCATTGTTTCGACTCCTGCTCTCCAACGCGTGCCGGCTTAAGAATTGGCGACAGTGGACTTTCGTCATACGAAATTGGGTAAGATGGAGGAGAAGATGCATGGATGTTGAGATCCATCCCAACGCTAAAAAGCACCTGACGGAAAAGCAGGTGCTTAGCGCTTGGCTTGCGGTTACTGAGTGCATTCGTCGCGAGCCGAAGGACGAGCCGCCGAGATGGCTTGCAATTGGATGGCTCTCAGACGGACGAAGCGTGGAGCTTGTCGCGGTCGAGCTTGTCCGTGGGTGGCTTATCATTCATGCCTTGTCTCCAGTTCAGAAGAAATTTTGGCAGGAGATTGAACAGGCTCGGCAAAGGGGTCGATGATGGGCAAGACGTATACGGCCGCTAATGGTCAGGTTGTAACGGATGAAATGATTGACGCGTGGTGCGAGTCGTACGAGCGCGGAGAGTTTCCGGATGGCGAACACACCGTTGGTGGGATCGTGCATGGACGGCCCCCGCTCTCAGGTGAGGGGACGGCAACGCTGTCGGTCAAGATTCCTCTGGGAATGAAGGAGGCCATTCGTCGACGGGCGGCTGCCGAGGGGATGACGCCAAGTGAGTTTGCCCGTGCGGCTCTGAGTGAAAAACTTCTTGCTGCCGGCTGATGCCTCTGACGTGCCGATTTATAGAACCGAGGCTGTGCCCAAAAACTTTTTTAAAATTCTCGGTTGACCGGAACGCGTCCTTGGTTATACTAATCAAGCCTTGAAACAAGGCACACCTCAAATGGCTGGGTAGCTCAGTTGGTAGAGCAGAGGACTGAAAATCCTCGTGTCAGGGGTTCGATTCCCTTCCCCGCCACCTTGAATTGACTAGGACCTCTGCAAAGGGGTCCTTTTCTTTTATTGAGGGCTCTGCGGAAATTGCGACCCGGAATCCGGCGTCAGAATGGGATGTGCTTTCCTTTTGCGGTCTTTGGCGGAAACTGCGTCCCAGATCCCGCGCTCAGAACGGGATGCGCTTTTCGGCCGCCTACTTCCGGCGCATATGTACATCTCGGCGCGCCATCTCGGGCCCGCCCAGATATTCCTCCCGCTTTTGCGCCACTTTACAGACCGTTCGGTCGTCTGTCCGCACGCGCGGGTATACTCAAAACGATACTTTTCCTGTGCAATACGATGCAGGCTCAGCCTGCACGATCCGAAGGGGGCAGTGATGGAGAGGATACTCGGCGTTAATCTCTCTGGCTGGTTTATTCCCGAGCCTTGGGTGACCCCGTCGCTATACGCGGCGACCGGTGCATCCAACGCGGCCGAGCTGCAGGAGGCCATGGGCACCGCCGCCTATAACGAGCGCATGCGCCGTCATTACGAGACGTTTGTGAGCGAGGACGATTTCCGCCGCATGGCGCAGATTGGCCTCAATGCCGTGCGTCTGCCGGTACCCTGGTATGCCTTTGGCTCGCAGGAGTCCGATGCGTCCTACATCTCGGTTGTCGACTACATCGACCGTGCAATTGAGTGGGCTGCCAAGTACGACATCCGCGTGCTGCTTGATCTAGCAACTGTGCCCGGTGGCCAGGGCGATTCCAACGATTCGCCCGCCACGCCGGAGGCTGTTGCCGAGTGGCATTCGTCCACCAACGGTCGTCATGTCGCACTCGACGTGCTCGAGCGCCTGGCCGATCGCTACGGCGAGGCCGAGAGCCTGCTGGGCATTGAGCTGCTGGATACGCCGCAGATGAGTGTCCGCAAGAGCCTCTTCACCATGACGGATGGCATTCCTGCGCACTACCTGCGCAACTTCTATCGCGATGCCTATGAGCTCGTCCGTTCGTATATGCCCGAGGATAAGATCGTCGTCTTTTCGTCTTCGGGACATCCCAGCGAGTGGAAGCATTTTATGCGCGGCGCTAAGTACAAGAACGTCTACATGGACCTTCACCTGTACCATTACCGCGACGAGTATGCGCTCGATATCACGAGCCCCCGCGGGCTGACGACGGCGATTTCGCGTAACAAGCGCGAGCTTAAAGAAGCGATTTCGACTGGGTTCCCCGTGCTGGTGGGCGAATGGTCGGGCGCGGCGATCTTTGCCAACTCGTCGGTTACGCCCGAGGGCCGCAATGCCTACGAGCGCGTGTTTATCGCCAACCAACTGGCTTCGTTTGCACCGGCTGCCGGTTGGTTCTTCCAAACGTGGAAGACCGAGAAGCGCATTGCAGCATGGGACGCCCGCGCGGCGCTCGGTACGCTCGAGCGTGGCATGATTGAATAGGTTGATATGACGCAAAACAGCGCCCATACGGGCAAACTCTATGTGGTCGGCACGCCCATCGGCAACCTGGGCGACCTGTCCCCGCGCGTTGGCGAGGCGTTTGCCGCCGCCGATGCCATCTGCTGCGAAGACACGCGTGTGACGTCAAAGCTGCTGATGCACCTGGGCATTTCCAAGCCGCTTGTCCGTTGCGACGAGAATGTGATCGCCAGCCGCGCCGCCGGCCTAGTCGACCGTCTGCTGGCGGGGGAGACCCTCGCCTTTGCCTCGGACGCCGGCATGCCGAGCGTGTCCGATCCCGGCCAGGCGCTGGTCGAGGCGGCACGTGAGGCCGATGTGCCCGTAGAAGTTATTCCCGGGCCCTCTGCTTGCGTCACGGCGCTCGTTTCGTCCGGCATTCCCTGCGAGCATTTTTTCTTCGAGGGCTTTTTGGGCCGAAAGCACGGCGACCGTGTGCGCCGTTTGCAGCGCCTTGCCGTGGTGCCCGGCGCGCTCATCTTCTACGAGTCTCCACATCGCATCGTGGCGACGCTCGAGGCCGTGGTGGAGGTCTTTCCCCAGCGTGAGGTTGCCGTCTGCCGCGAGCTCACCAAGCTGCACGAGGAAGTCTTGCGCGGGCCCGCTGCCCAGCTTGCCGAGGAGCTGCGTGCTCGCGGCGAGGTAAAGGGCGAGATTGCGCTGGTCATCGCGCCGCCGAGCGAGGATGAGGAGGCCGGTGCCGTGCCGGTTGGCGCCGCGGCAGCGGATCACGACGAGGCCCTGCGCGAGGATATCCGCGCCGCGCTCGAGGAGGGGGAGCCCGCGTCTGCAGTGGCCAAGCGCCTGTCTCAGAAGTATTCGCGCCGCAAGCGCGATGTCTATGCCATGGTGCTCGATATGCAATAGATGGAGGATATCCAGCCCTTGCGCTAGAATCATCCTCTGTATGCAACGTTTTTCTGGAGGACAAACCCCATGGATCAAAGCAAGCCTTCGTTCTTTATCACGACGCCCATCTACTACGTCAACGCCGATCCGCACCTGGGCACGGCTTATTCCACCATCATCGCCGACGTTCAGGCCCGTTATCGTCGCTCCGCCGGCTATAACGTCAAGTTCCTGACCGGCATGGACGAGCACGGCGAGAAGGTCGCCGAGGCCGCAGCCAAGCATGGCATGACGCCGCAGGAGTGGACCGACAGCCAGGCCCCGCACTTCAAGGAGCTTTGGAGCAAGCTCGAGATCTCCAACGACGACTTCATCCGCACCACCGAGCCGCGCCAGCATCATGCCGTGCAGTACCTGTGGGAGCGCATGAAGGAGTCCGGCTACCTGTATAAGGGCAGCTACGACGGTTGGTATTGCGTGCCTGACGAGACCTACTTCACCGATACGCAGGTCCAGAAGGGCGACGAGGAGTACGGCAGCGTCGGCCAGCACCTGTGCCCCGACTGCCACCGTCCGCTTGAGCGCGTGCAGGAGGAGTCCTACTTCTTTAAGCTTTCCGCTTTCCAGGACAAGCTGCTCAAGCTTTACGACGAGCACCCCGACTTTGTCGAGCCTGCGTTCCGCATGAACGAGGTACGTAGCTTTGTCGAGGGCGGCCTTAATGACCTTTCCGTGAGCCGTACGAGCTTTGACTGGGGCATTCAGGTCCCGTTTGACGAGGGTCACGTGACCTACGTGTGGTTCGATGCGCTGCTCAACTATATGACGGCCGTCGGCTACGGTGTCGACACCGACGAGGCGCGTGCCGAGCTGGCCTATCGCTGGCCTGCGCAGTTCCACATCGTGGGCAAGGACATCATCCGCTTCCACTGCGTCATTTGGCCCGCCATGCTCATGGCCATCGGCGAGGCCCTGCCCGAGCACGTCTTTGCCCACGGCTTCCTGACCGTGCGCAATGCCGAGACCGGCAAGGCCGAGAAGATGTCCAAGAGCCGCGGCAACGCCATCGCTCCGCAGGACGTTATCGACATGTTGGGCGTCGAGGGCTATCGCTACTACTTCATGACCGACGTCGTCCCCGGCACCGACGGTGCCATCAGCTTCGATCGCATGGAGCAGGTCTACAACGCCGACCTGGCCAACAGCTGGGGCAACCTTATCTCGCGTTCGCTCAACATGAGCGGCAAGTACTTTGATGGTTGCGCGCCCGCCAAGCCCGCATCGTTCGATGCGTTCGACAACCCGCTGGCAAAGATCGCCGATGGTCTGGTCGAGCGCTACATGGCCAAGATGGACGTGCTCGATTACGGCGGAGCCAAGGACGAGGTCATGGAGCTCATCCATGCCGCCAACCACTACATCGAGGACTCTGAGCCTTGGGCACTTGCCAAGGACGAGGCCAAGGCTGACGAGCTGGCGTTTGTGATCTACAACCTGCTCGAGGCCATCCGCATTGCCGCCCACCTGCTGATGCCGCTCATGCCTCAGACCTCTGCCGAGGCCCTGCGCCGCCTGTCCTGCGAGGACGAGGCCGCGACCGACGACCTCAAGGGCATTTGCGCTTGGGGCCTGCTTGCCGGCGGTCAGCCTGTCGAGAAGGGCGAGCCGCTGTTCCCGCGTCTGGGCTAAGACGCAGCGCGCCATATCGGCAATTTGCTGTTTAGCTGTAAGGGCATGGCCGCCACGGTCCATGCCCTTTTGTTTCAAGACGCCGCCATCATGCTAAGGAGGCAACCATGACAACTTCGCCTTTGGCAAACCCCACGGCCACCAGGGAGCTGTTGGAGGAGTTTGGCCTTGTGACCAAGCATCGCCTGGGCCAGAACTTCCTGATCGACAACCATGTAATTGAGCGCATTTGCGAGCTTGCCGAGCTTGCAGGCGATGAGCGTGTGCTCGAGGTTGGTCCGGGCGTTGGTACGCTCACGCTTGCGCTGTTGCAGGAGGCGGCGTGCGTCACGTCGATCGAGGCCGATCCCGAGCTCGAGCCGGTGCTCGATGCTCACGCCGCCGACTACGCCAACTTCCGCTTTATCATGGGTGACGCGCTTAAGGTGGGCCCGGAGCAGATTGAGCAGGCCGCCGGCGGTGAGCCGACGGTATTTGTCGCGAACTTGCCCTATAACGTGGCGGCGACGATCATCTTGCAGTTTTTTCAGACGATGCCCGCGCTCAAGCGTGCCGTGGTCATGGTGCAAAAGGAGGTTGCCGATCGCATTGCTGCAGTGCCGGGCAACAAGACCTATGGCGGCTATACGGCAAAGCTCGGCCTGTATGCGCAGGTGACGGGTCGCTTTGAGGTGCCGCCGCGTTGCTTTATGCCGGCGCCGCACGTGGACTCGGCCGTCGTGCGTATCGACCGTGTTGACGGCGTGGTGCCCGAAGGACTCGACCGCGAGTTTGTGGCCCGCGTGATTGATGCTGCATTTGCTCAGCGTCGCAAGACCATTCGCAACTCCATGAGCGCCAACGGCTTTGCCAAGGACGTGCTCGATGCCGCCTTTGAGGCTTGCGGTATCGCATCCACCACGCGCGCCGAAACGCTTGATGTTGCCGACTTTGTCCGCCTGGCCCAGGAGCTAATCCATGACGCTTAATGCCGAACGCGTGACGTTTACCAAGAAAAAGAAGACGGTTGCTTGTCCCGTGCCCTTGGCGCCGCTTGCCGACACGCATGCGCATCTGCTTTCGTTTTGGGGCAAAGAAGTGCCCGAGACGCTCGTGCGCGCCAAAGCCGCGGGCGTCGACCTGTTGGTGACGATGTTCGACCCCATCGCTGACAAACGCAGCGTGACGGACTATAGCGACTGGCTCGTGCGCGAAATTCTGCCGATGCAGGATATCCCGCAGATCAAGTATCTTGCCGGCGTGCATCCGTATGGTGCGCCGGACTATACCGACGACGTTCACGCGCAGGTCGTTGCCGCACTCGATGACCCCTTATGCGCCGGTATTGGCGAAATCGGCCTGGACTACCACATGGACTATGACGACGATATCGCGCCGGCACCCCATAACGTGCAGATTGACTGCATGACGCGCCAGCTCGAGCTTGCCGTGTGCCGTAACGTGCCGGTGGAGCTGCATCTGCGTCACGAGGACTCGGATGGGGAGCGCACCTCGCACGTTGATGCGTACAACGTGCTTCGTGAGGTGGGCGTGCCCCAGGCCGGTTGTGTGCTGCACTGTTTTGGCGAGGACCGCGCCACGATGGAGCGCTTTGTGGAGCTGGGCTGCTATATCGCCTATGGTGGTGCGGCCACCTTTAAGCGCAACGACGACGTGCGCGAGGCATTTGCGGCAACCCCACTCGATCGAATTTTGTTCGAGACGGATTGCCCGTATATGGCTCCAGAGCCCATCCGCGGTCTTGAATGCGAGCCCGCAATGATCTCCATTACGGCAAACGCGCTGGTTAACGACCGTGTCGATCGCACGGGTGAGGACGCCGAAACAATCGTGCAAGCCGCTTGGGAGAATGCCTGCAAACTTTTTCAAAAATAGTTCTTGCGTTCGTGGTGGCGCTCCGTTATTCTAATTCCTGCACGCGGGCGTGGCGGAATTGGCAGACGCGTACGGTTCAGGTCCGTATGGGGGCAACCCCATGAAGGTTCAAGTCCTTTCGCCCGCACCATTAAATTAAAGAGCTCCCAGCAATGGGAGCTTTTTTGTTATGGGCCCATCACAGGGACTTGAACCTGTGAAGGAGCGAGCGTAAAGAAAACGCGGAGCGTTTTTAGCGAGCTGGCGAGGACGCCGGCAGGCGGCCGAAGCCGGTGCGGATCCGCGAAGCGGATACGCGGACGTCCTTTCGCCCGCACCATTGATTGAAAGAGCTCCCAGCAATGGGAGCTTTTTGTTATGGGCCTCTTGTTGATGTCACGTTGCTGCTTCGTGCGGGTATCCTAATGCCAACGTGTGCCTATCAGAGGAGAGACCATGCTGTTGTCCGGTATCATCGCCGCCCTTACCAGCCTTTTGATTCCCATCATCATCCTGTTGCTGCTGCTTCCCAACGCCTGCTATGTCGTTGAACAACAGCATGCCGTGATCATCGAGCGCCTGGGCAAGTTTAACCGCATCGTCAACGCGGGCTTCCACATGAAGGTGCCCGTGATCGACCGCAAGGCCGCCACGGTGAGCCTGCGCACCATGAAAAACGGTTTTGGCATCGACGTTAAGACCCAGGACAACGTGACCATCGGCCTTGAGGTCTCTGCTCAGTACCACGTGAGCTATGACATGGGCGCCGGCCCGGCAGATTCGGGTATCTACAAGAGCTACTACATGCTGCAGGAGCCCGTCGACCAGATGCGTGACTTCATCACCGACGCCCTGCGCTCTTCGATCCCCGTCTACACACTCGATGAGGTCTTTGCCAAGAAGGATGACATCGCCAAGGATGTCAACGCTACCGTTTCCGAGCAGATGGCCGCCTACGGCTTCACCCTCGTGTCGACGCTCATCACCAAAATCGCACTGCCGACCGAGGTTGAGAACTCCATGAACGACATCAACGCTGCCCAGCGCAAGCGCGCTGCGGCACAGGAGCTCGCTGAGGCCGACCGCATCAAGCGCGTCACCGAGGCGACCGCCGAGGCTGAGGCTATGGAAAAGGCGGGCGAGGGCATCGCCAACCAGCGCAAGGCCATCGCGCTGGGTATCAAAGATTCGCTCGAGATCATCCAAGAGACGGGTGTCGGCAATGACGAGGCCAACCAACTGTTCATGTTTACGCAGTGGTCCGAGATGATGACGGAGTTCGCTCGCACGGGTAAAACCTCGACGGTCGTGCTGCCGAGCGACTTTTCGCAGTCGGCCTCTATGTTCGAGCAGATGCTGGCTGCCGGTAGGGTTCAGAACGAGTCAAAGGAGTAGGCACGCGTGAAATACACCGTCGTTTGTGTTGGCAAGCTCAAAGAGCGCTTTTGGAAGGACGCGTGCGCTGAGTACACCAAGCGCCTAGGCGCCTATGCCAAGGTGGATATCCGCGAGGTGGCCGATATCGACCCGGCTAAGGCGGGCGGCGTGGATGCCGCGCGCGACAAGGAGGGGGCGGCAATTCTTGCTGCATTGCCGTCTCGAGCGCATGTGATCCTGCTGGCTATCGAGGGCAAGGAGCGTTCGAGTGAGGAGCTCTCGGCGAGGCTCGACGATCTTATGCTACGAGGCAGCAGCGACATCGCCTTTGTGATTGGCGGTTCGGACGGCGTGAGCGATGAGGTGCGCGCCCGCGCCGACGAGATGCTCAGCTTTGGACGCATTACCTTGCCGCATAACTTGGCGCGCGTGGTGCTGCTGGAGCAAATCTACCGCGCCTGCAAGATCAGCCGTGGCGAGCCGTATCACAAATAGGTCGGCAATACGAAACAATGGCGTGGGACAATACCTTTCGTTTTGAGGAATGTGTCTGAAAGGACTATGAGATATGAAGATTGGATTTGTCGGTTTTGGCAATATGGCGAGCGCTATGGCCGATGGCTGGATCGCTGCCGGTGTAGCTGCGAGCGACATGTGCGCCTGCGCGGGTCGCTACGACGCACTGGTTGAGCGCTGCGAGGCGCGCGGCATGGTCGCCTGCCACGATGCCGCCGAGGTTGTCGCCGCATCCGATATCGTGGTCGCTGCGGTCAAACCGTACATGATCGAGAAGGTATTCGCCCCGCTCAAGGATGCTCTTGCCAAAAAGGTCGTTCTGTCGGTTGCCTGGACCTGGGACAGTGCCAAGTGGGAGCAGGTCCTGCCGGGCGTCGCGCATATCTCGACGGTGCCCAACACACCGGTTTCGGTGGGCGAGGGCGTCATCGCTTGCGAGAAGGCTTCCACGCTTAGTGATGAGCAGAGCGCAGTGGTGCTTGATTTGCTTGGCAAGCTCGGTGCGGTGGTCGAACTCGATACGAGCCTGCTGTTTGTGGGCGGCACGGTGGGTGGTTGCGCTCCGGCATTTGTCGCCATGGCAATCGAGGCCCTGGGCGATGCAGCGGTCAAGCACGGTATCCCGCGTGCCGATGCCTATCGCATTGTGAGCCAGATGGTGTTGGGTACGGCAAAGCTGCAGCTTGCAACTGGCCAGCATCCTGCGGCGATGAAGGATGCCGTATGCTCGCCCGGTGGTGCCACCATCAAGGGCGTCGTTGCGCTCGAGGACGCCGGCATGCGCAGCGCCCTGGTCAAGGCAATCGACGCAACTCTCCAGTAAAACCGACCAAAAAAAGGAAGGGTTTATTATTGGCAGGTATTTTCTGCGGTTTTGTCCTTTTAGCGAAAAGCGCCCCGCAACTGGCTCAATTCCAGTTGCGGGGCGCTTGCGTTTGCCCAGATAAAACAGACCAAAATAAACCTGTCCCTTTTTGGCAGGTTAGTCCCAGAAGCTGTCTTCCTCATCCTCGGACTTGGGTCCGCGGTCGACGTACATCTTATGGGTACGCTTCTCCATTACAAAGGCAAGAATCGCAAATAACAGGATGCCGCCGGCGAAAAGGATGGCAAAACCGGTGCGGGTGCCAAACAAAAAGGAAAAAACTGCGTCCATTGGGTGCCTTCTTGCGTAGTTGAGTTGGGTCGTAAACGCTCATAAGTATATACTTGCCCATACATGTACAAGGTTGCAACCTAAATGGAATGTATATCGCCGGAGGATCTAATGCTTGATATCAAGTTTGTTCGCGAGAACCCCGATGCCATCGATGTCGCCATGGCTAACCGCCAGAAGTCTTGGGATCGCGAGAAGTTCTTTGAGCTCGACGACGAGCGCCGTGCCGTCATCACCGAGGTCGAGGAGCTCCAGGCTACGCGCAATGCCGAGTCCAAGAAGATCGGCGCCCTGATGAAGGAGGGCAAGAAGGACGAGGCCGAGGCCGCCAAGGAGGCCGTGCGCGCCGTCAACGAGAAGATTGACGGTCTGGCCGAGCGCCGTACTGCTCTCGAGCAGGAGCAGTACGACTTCATGGCTCACCTGCCCAACATTCCTTGCGAGGCCACGCCGTACGGCAAGGACGAGGACGAGAATATTGAGCGCCGTCGTTGGGGCACCCCGCGCGAGTTCGACTTCGACTTTAAGCCGCATTGGGATCTGGGCACCGATCTGGACATCCTCGACTTCGAGCGCGGCAACAAGCTCTCCGGCAGCCGTTTTACCGTTCTCGGTGGCGCTGGCGCCCGCTTGGAGCGCGCCCTCATCAACTTCTTCCTCGATACGCACACCAGCCGTGGCTTTAAGGAGTGGTGGCCGCCCATCGTCGTCAAGCGTCAGACCATGTTTGGCACGGGTCAGCTGCCCAAGTTCGAGGACGACGCCTATCACGTCTCGGGCGACAACTTCCTGATCCCCACCGCCGAGGTCGTGCTTACCAACCTGCACGCCGGCGAGGTCCTCGATGCCGACACTCTGCCGCGTCGCTACACCGCCTTCACCCCCTGCTTCCGCGAGGAGGCCGGTTCCGCCGGTCGCGATACCCGCGGCATCATCCGTCAGCACGAGTTCGACAAGGTCGAGATGGTCAAGTTCGCTAAGCCGGAGGAGTCCGACGAGGAGCTCGAGAGCATGACCGCCGAGGCCGAGTATCTGCTGCAGCAGCTGGGCCTTCCGTATCGCGTGATTAGCC
>CABRID010000001.1 GCA_902470895.1 uncultured Collinsella sp. | reverse complement strand
ACCTTCATTACTCCAACGACGAATTCTAGGCGGTGTCCCCTCCCTTTCAAGAAAGAGAAGAGGCGGGGCATGCCCCGCCTCTTACACCACATCTCTGCGCGCTACCGAGTGGAACGTTGAATAGTTCCTGAAGTGATCAAAATCGCTGCTACTAAACAGGTAGCAGTACTCATATTTGCCCTTTTTTGACCACAGCCCTCTCGGAAACCTTTCCAGAGGCGTCAAACAGCCATAATCCAAAGGTCTCCTCAAACAATTAGCCGGCCAAGAGCGTCCATGACTACCAAAAAGCTGTACGCCAGCATCCAAAGATGTCGAAAAATGTCGACTTTGGATGCTGGTGTACATGTTTGGGTCGTATGGGTTGGGGCCCTGGACGGACAGAGCGTGCGTACTAGAGCAGGTTTTCCTGCACCCACGCGATGATGTCGCTCGATTCGTAGAGTGGTTTGCCGTCGATGAACAGGCAGGGAACCTGGCGTTTTCCGCCGACGGCGATGAGTGTCTGTTCGGCATCGGAATCGGTCGAGATATTGCGCTCGGGAATGGTCACGCCGTTATCGGCCAAAAAGTGCTTGACCTTTAAGCAATACGGGCAGCCGGTCATAACGTACAGCGCGAGCTCGTGATTAGTAGCCATAGGTCTCCAATCGGTTGAGGTTTTGATTGAAATACCCAAAGCCGCCGCGGTCTATGCGCGCGTCAACGAAGACTCGATGGCCTGGACCAGAAACGCCGTGGCTCCGGTGGCGCAGGGCTTGTCGTAGTAGTCAACAAAGCGCTGGTCGGCAAGATAACCGTGGGCGAGGCCCAGGTACGCCTCGTTTTGGGGCTCGCATCCCCAGTTGAGAGCAATCCAGCGACGATGCATCGCGACAAGCTTACGAGCCTCGTTGCTCTCTGGGTCGCCAATGCCCATGGCAATTGAGAGCTGGCCCAGAATAGCGCGTTCAAGTTCCTTCATGTCGTTCCATGTCTCGGGGTCCATGTCCAGCAACGCTTCGTTTGCTGCATCGATAGCCTCATCGCCGTAGCGCGCCCGCGCCTCGGCACCGTAGCGCGCCTCGTTTTCCTGCATGGTGCGCCAGCGCTCCAGTTGCGGCAGGACGGCGCCCATGAGCGAGACGGCTTCGTCGAGCGACATGCCGGTGTTTTGTGCCAGGCGCGGGGCACAATCCTCAATCATTGCCTCCATGGTGGTGTCATAGGTGTACTTGCCGTGGTCGTAGCACCACTTGCAGTAATGATCGGTCGCGGTGCCCGTGGCATCGGTGCCGCAGTCGTCGGGCGTGAGTATCATGCCGCAGCTCTGGCAATAGTGCTCAGGCATTTCGAGCAGGTGGGACAGCGGTTCTCCGGTTACGGCTGCAATGAGCTTCATCATGTCGATGCCCGGTGTGACCTCGCCACGCTCCCAACGGCTGACGGCTTGGCGTGTGACGAAGAGCTTGGCGGCGAGCTGCTCCTGGGTAAGGTGATGGGCGCGACGGACGGCGATGAGCTTTTCTGCAAAGGCCATAGCGGCTCCTTTCTGCTGGTTGATGGCTTAAGCATACGCGGCAGCAGGTGCCCTTCCAAGCAACCGTTGGTTGCACGACGGAGGACCGCGGCGAAGAATTGCGCGCAACGCCCCACGCCTCCATGCCGTACAATGACCGGCATGGAACCTATCGCACACATACATACCGACCTGCCGCAGAAGTTCGGCATTCCGCGCAACAGCTTTTTGGCGCCTCATCTGCAGGGACGCATCGTCTTTGAGCCGGAATTTGCCTCCAACGCAGCGGTTGAGGGCCTGGACTCCTTCTCTCACCTATGGCTGCTGTGGCGCTTCGAAAACGGAACGCCCGGCGGCACGGCTAAGGACATAGCTGCCGATGCCAAGACGCAGGACAGGTCCGGCACCAATGCCAAGTGGTCGAAAACTGTGCGCCCGCCGCGTCTGGGCGGAGCCGAGCGCGTGGGCGTCTTTGCCACGCGCAGCCCGTTTCGCCCCAATCCTATCGGACTTACCTGCGTAAGGCTCGATCACGTTGAGCTCACCGACGATGGCCCCATCATCCATGTGCTGGGGGCCGATCTGCGCGACGGCACGCCCATCTACGACATTAAGCCCTACATTCCGTTTGCGGACTGCCACCCGGATGCGACCAGCGGCTGGATTGAGGATGCTCCGTGGCAAGAGCTCGATGTCGAGCTCCCGCAAACGCTGCAGGACATGGTCCCGCCCGCAAAGCTCCCCGGCCTGGTCGAGGTCCTTCGCCAAGATCCGCGCCACGCAGGCAGCAAGCACGAGCCAAACCGCGTTTATCACTTGGCATACGCCGGACTCGACGTGTCTTTTACCGTTGACGGAACCAGGTTGACGATAACCGCCATCACCGACGCGCGAGACTAACCGGTCATTCGTTTGCACCCGCCAAATTCAACGCCAAACCTCATGCCAAAACCGCCCACGCTGGTGGACAATAACGCCTACCAAAACAACCCGCTTTGCATGGGAGCTCAGCATGAAATACGACTTTACTTCGCTTATCGACCGCCACGGCATGGACGCCATCGCCGTTGACTCCTGGGGCGAGATTCCCGACATGGCTCCGAACGCACCCGACGAGGGCTTCGACCGCATCCCCATGTGGGTGGCGGACATGAACTTTGCCACGGTGCCCACAGTCCAGGAGTACATCATTCAGCGTGCCCAGCACCCCATGTTTGGCTATTTCAATCCGCGTCCCGAGTACTTCGACTGCATCATCGAATGGCAGAGCCGTCGCAATGGCGTTGAGGGCTTGGCGCCGGAGCATATCGGCTACGAAAACGGCGTGCTGGGCGGTGTCGTGTCGACGTTGCGCGCATATGTCCAGCCGGGCGATGCGGTGCTGGTCCACAGTCCCACCTACATCGGCTTTACCAAGTCCATCGAGGCTGCGGGCTATCGCATTGTCCACAGCCCGCTTAGGCTCGACGACCAAGGCGTGTGGCGTATGGACTTTGAGGACATGGAGCAAAAGCTCGCCCAAAACCATATCCATGCCGCGGTGTTCTGCTCGCCGCACAATCCCTGCGGCCGCGTATGGGAGCGCGACGAGATCGAGCACGCCATGGATATCTATCGCCAGCACGATTGCGTGGTGATCTCGGATGAGATTTGGTCCGATATCATCCTGCCGGGTCACAAGCATATCCCGACGCAGTCGGTGAGCGAGGATGCCCGCATGCGCACGGTTGCCCTCTACGCGCCCAGCAAGACGTTCAACCTGGCGGGCCTGGTCGGCAGCTACCACATCATCTATAACGAGACGTTGCGCGACCGCGTGTGCGCCGTGTCCAACAAGACTCACTACAACGAGATGAATGTCCTCTCCATGCATGCGCTTATCGGTGCCTACCAGCCGCAAGGCTACGAGTGGGTGGACGAGCTCAACCAGGTGCTTGCCGGCAATATCGAGTACTTCTGCACGCATGCAGAAAAACAATGGAAGGGCGTCACGTTTTCGCGTCCGCAGGGCACCTACATGGTGTTTCTGGACTGCACCGAGTGGTGCCGCGAGCATGGCCGCGATATTCAGTGGCTGCTCGACGAGGGGGCGCGCGTGGGCGTGGGGTATCAGGACGGCCGCCCGTTCCACGGGCCCTGCCACATTCGCGTGAATCTGGCGCTGCCGCTTTCGCGCGTGAGGGAAGCGTGCGACCGCCTGGACCGCTACGTTTTTAATGCACGGTAAGTGCGCGCTGCATGCGGGGCCTTCTGCCAAGTCCGCTAGAAGGCCCCGCAGGGTAAAGCGTCTGTAACCATTGGGCGCTCGAGTGGTTTCATTTGCTATTATTTTTAACCATTTCAGTCTGTAAGCAGGATCGTCTGGAGCTCGATGAGAAGACCTCGCCGCTCGGTTGCCATATCGTTGTTTGTTGCGCTTGTAGTGGCGAGTGCTTTTGTCGTAGCGATAGCTGGCTGTTCTGGGTCGAATGACGAGGCCTCGGCGTCTGCATCAAAAGGCCTGGATGCCTCTCAGGTCAAAGACGACGACCTTAAGACGCTCAACGTCGGCAGCGACCTCTACCCACCGTTTGTGTATACCGACGAGTATGGCGATATCGTTGGCCTGGATGTCGAGATATTGACCGAGGCTTTGGCCCGCATTGGTTACAAGCCAAAATACCAGCTGATCGACTGGGAAAAGAAGAAAGAGCTGCTGGCAAGCGGCGAGCTCGATTGCGTCATGGGCAGCTTTAGCATGACGGGTCGCGAAAGCGAATATCGTTGGGCCGGCCCGTACCTTGCGAGCCGCCAGGTGGTCGCGGTCAATCCCGAAAGCGACATCTACACGCTCGCCGATCTTGAGGGCAGGGTCGTGGGGGTGCAGTCCACCACCAAGCCCGAGGGCATTTTGCTCAATCATACAAATGAAAAGGTTCCGCAAATCAAGGAGCTCTACAGCTTCTCGGACCGCTCATACCTGAACCCGGCGCTCGTCGAGGGCCTGGTCGACGCTATCGCCGCACATGAGTCCTCGCTGCTCACCTATGAAAAAGACTATGGCGTGACGTATCGCATTCTGAACGAGCCGCTGCTGGAGGTTGGTTTGGGCACCGCTTTCGATCTCAACGACACGCGCGGTATCGACGTTAAACTCACCCATGCCTACCAAGAAATGCTTGCCGATGGCACCATGGAGCGCCTGGTGTCAAAGTACTTTGATGACCCTGCACCATTTTTGAATATGGAGGGCCTGTCGTGATCGATGCGCCCGACCACGCCGTAGAGGAGCGCGGCAATCATTCGACTCGGGTATGGCTCCTTGCCGCCTTGGTGGGTATAGCGCTCTCGGTTGTCGCCGGCATGATGAGCTACGGCTACACCACGGCCCAGGCCGAGCAGCGCTTTGCCGACGTTGTCGATTACGTGGCGACCCAGAGCCTTTCCTACGATGCGTTTAACAGCGCCTATGCGACCAAAAACCTGATTCGTGTGATGGAGATTGCCGGAGAGGTAGCGCGCGATATAAAGCGCGACGGCTCGGTGGATAACGCCGCGCTGGAGCAATATGCTGACCAGTTCAACGTGAGCGCACTGATCGTGACGGACGCATCGGGCAATTTGGTGTCCGAGTCCTCGACGGATGACGTGGGCTACGAGTCGCTTGCTACGTATCTCAAAGAGACGCCCGTGCTGGAGGTGGCAACCCATCCGCTTAAGTCCTATACCGCCCGCATTACGCTTGCGGATGATTCGGTCGCAGACATTGGCTGCGTAACCCGGCAGGATGGCGAGGGCATCGTTATCGCGGTAAGGCATCAGAGCGCGAAGGCAGTTGCAAGCAATACACTCAAACTGCAGAGCCTGCTTGATGGCTATGAAACCATCGATAGCGGCAATATCGTGATCGAAAACGATGGCAAGGTCGTTGCGACCAATGCCGTCGAACCCACCGTATTGGGCGTGTTCGACCTGCCCGCGACGGACGCCATCATTGTCGACGAAATTAAGGATCGATGCCTGCCCGGCAAAGTCCGACTGGTCAACGTCAACGGCGAGTGGTATTTGGGCACAAACGGCAAAGCGCAAAAATTCTACGTGTACACCTATGCCTCGGCGCAGCGCTACTTTGAGGTCGTCGCGGCTGTCGCTGCCGGCGTGCTGGTGCTCTACAGCGGTGTTGTAGCCACTGTTGTGATGGTGCGTCGCCGCGCTGATCGTCGACGTTTGACGGACTTGCTGCAGCAGGAGCGCGACTATGGCGACAAGCTGGCAAAGGCGGCGCGTGAGGCCTCGTCTGCCAACTCGGCAAAGACGGAGTTTCTGCGTCGCATGAGCCACGATCTGCGTACGCCCATCAACGGCATTCGCGGTATGGTTGAGGTCGGCGATGCCAATGCGGACGATCTGCAAAAGCAGGCCGAGTGCCGCTCAAAGATCTGGACGGCATCGGGACTGCTGCTCGACCTTGCGAATGAGGCGCTCGATATGAGTCGCCTGGAGAGCGGCCAGGTCGATCTGGAGCTTGTTCCCACAAATTTGGTGACCCTCAACCACGAGGTGCGCGATATTCTGGAGCGCCAGGCCGAGGAGCGCCTGGTGACAATTATCTGCGACCAGCAGACGCTTAATCATCCCTATGCGCGGGTGAGCGTGACGCACCTCAAGCGCTTGTTGCTCAATATTGCCGGCAATGCCGTCAAGTACAACCGTCGGGGCGGTTATGTTCGCCCGACGTGCCGTGAGGTGGAGCCGGTGGATGGCGTCCTCGTCTATGAATACACGATTGCCGATAACGGTATTGGCATGAGTGAGGAGTTTCAACAGCACCTCTACGAGCCGTTTTGTCGCGAGGAGCAGCAGGTGGAAGGCGCTTCATCGGGAACTGGCCTGGGTGCGCCTATTGCCAAACAGTTGGTCGAGCTTATGGGCGGAACCATGAGCTTTTCGAGCATCTTGGGGCAGGGGACGACGTTTACCATCCGTCTGCCGTTTGAGAAGTGCAAGTGCTCCGAGATTCCTCAGGCAGTGCGCGTGAATGCGGGCGACGGCGATGCGCTCCAGGGCTTGCGCGTTTTGCTCGTAGAGGATAACGACCTGAATGCCGAGATCGCACAGTTTACGCTCGCCCGCGCCGGTGCCGTCGTGACGCATGCTAAGGATGGTGAGTCTGCCGTCGAGATGTTTGCCGCGAGCGCGCCGCACGAGTACGACGTGGTGTTGATGGATATCATGATGCCCGGTATCGATGGCCTTGAGGCCACGCGTCGGATTCGAGCGCTCGATCGCGAGGATGCCGCGACCACGCCGATTATCGCCGTGAGCGCCAACGCCTTTGCCGACGATCGCAGGCTTTCGCGTGAGGCGGGCATGAACGCGCACCTGAGTAAACCCGTGAGTTCGCAGGAGCTCGTTGAGGCGCTTGCGCACATAGCCGCCGACGCTTCATAAGCATATGGCCCGGTTCCAAGGTGGGTTGGAACCGGGCCATATTGCTATTGATGAGGCTTGCTGAGGGGCTTACTTTTCGTGAATCTGCTTGCCGCAAAGATGCTCAATCGTAATCTCGTAGAGCTGGACGCCCTTAATGTCCTTGGCGATTTCCTCTTCGACTTCCTCGGCAGAAGGGTAGTACTTAAGCGCGAGCTGGCGGACTTTATCCTCGATAAACGCGGGGGTGTCATTCGCCAGGCGACAGCGGCCAAAGACCACGGTACTCATAACGTAGGGAGCCCAGTCACCGTCCTTGTACCACTCGTTGCCGTAAACGGTAAAGCAGACCTTGTCATCGCGCTTGAGTGCGTCGACCTTGTGGCCAGCCTTGGCGCCATGGAAATAAATCTTGTCGTGCTCGGCGTCGAAGAAGTAGTTGACGGGAATGGCGTACGGGTAGCCATCGTCGCCGTTGACGGCAAAGACGCCGCGCTTGCAGGTGGCGAGCAGTTTGCGCGCTTCCTCGTCGGTGATAGCGCGTTTCTTTCGACGTAAGGGCCTAAACATCGTTGGCTTCCTTTCTGGTCGTGCGTGGTGGTTGAGCACAAACTATAGCGAAACGGATCCGTTTTTCTTGATGCGGGCGAGTATGTTTTTGAGCTTGTTAAAGTCGAGCGGTTTGGATAGATGGGCGTTCATGCCGGCGTCGTGTGCCGCCTTGGCGTCCTCGGCAAAGGCATTGGCGGTGAGCGCGATGATGGGGATATCGGCTGCATCGACCTTCTCGCTCAGGCGAATCGCGCGGGTTGCCTCGTAACCGTCCATGTCCGGCATCATAATGTCCATCAGGATCGCATCGAAGCTGCCGGCGGGATGCGATAGGTACAGATCGACGACTTCGTTGCCGTTGGCGGCGCGGGTGACCACGACGCCCTCGGATTCTAGCAGCGCCTGGGCAATCTCGGCATTCAATTCGTTGTCTTCGGCGAGCAGTACGTTCATGTCGGCGAGCGAGCAGTCGAGCGCCCCCTCGACCGTATTCGCCCGCGCCTGGGGGTTCTTGTCGATATCGAGCGGAATCTCCACGTAGAACGAGGTGCCCGCATGGAGCTCGCTGGTGACTTCGATGGTGCCGCCCATCAGTTCAATAAGCGACTTGACGATTGGCATGCCCATGCCGGTTCCTTGGAACTTGCTACGCGCATCGTTACCTTCTTGGGCAAACGGCTCATAGATATGCTTTAAAAACTTGGAAGTCATGCCAATGCCGGTATCCGAAACGCTAAAGCAAAAGAGCGCGCGCCCGTTATCGAGTGGCTTGGTCTTTGAGCTAAAGGTGACGGAGCCGCCGTGCTTGTTGTACTTAATGCTGTTGTCTAACAGGTTGATCATGATCTGTCGGATATGGGTGGGACTGCCGACCATGTATGGCCCCGTGGTGTATGGCAGACTATTGTCCTGCATGGTGATGCCGTTATCGGATGCGCGGAGCTTGCACAGAACCAGCGTATCGTCACAGGGCTCTTTGAGGTTAAAAGGCGCATGTTCCAGTGTTATCTTGCGGTCTTCGATTTTGCCCATCTCGAGGATGTCGTTAATCAGCGAGAGCAGGTGATTGGCGGCAACACGAGCCTTGGCGCGGCTTTCGCGGGCGACCTGGATATCGCCTTCCTTCAATTCCTCGATATCGATAAGGCCCAGGATGCCGTTGAGCGGCGTACGGATGTCGTGGCTCATGCGCGTGAGGAATGCCGTCTTAGCGGCGTTGGCGGCGTCGGCTTTTTCGCGCTCGGTTCGAGCGCGCACGAGCGCCCAGATGAGCAGGACGATGCTGACCGACAACATACCGATGAGGGTGGAGGCAACGGCGGTGCGGTTGCGATAAAGGAATTGAAGCGTGTTGGATTCCTGGGCCGTGTACGACGTAGAGGAGTAATTGCTTGCGGAGAGCGATTCTCCGGCATTGATGATGCCCTTGTTGATGATTCCCAGCAGCTCGGGCTTTCCGCGCGAAATCCAGCACGAGAGCTCGCAGGTGTCAGGGAGCTCGACCGTCTCGCAGTCCTCGAGATCATAACGATCGCCGAGGGTTTTTACGCGTGAACTGGGAGCGACGACGCAGCGCGCCGTTCCCCTCCTGAGGGCGTCGAACGCTTCATCGTCGGATCGGTATTCGGTCACGGTCGCTGTGGGGAACAGACTTTCAAGTACGTTTCGGTTGATAAACGATGATTTGGTACAGGCGATGTTCTGAAGATCTTTGTTCAGGTTGCTTCCGCTGTGGATGGCGGTGAGGGATATGGTCCCCAACGATACCGACTGCACAACGCCGGATTGCTCGGCAAACCAGTAATCTCGGTATACCGGCAGCGCGACGTCTATGCTTCCCTTTGACAGGGCCTTTGACATCATCTTGTAGCTATCAAAGGCGACGGTTTCGACCGTAATGCCAAATTTATCGTGCAACGTCGTCGCAAGCGATGCGAGCGAGCCTTCCATTTTGCCGTCTTCGTCTTCGTTGCAGTAGGGGAGTTTGCCCGTAATGTAGCCGAGCGTGATGGTGTTGTTGTTTGCTTTGAGCCAGGAACATTCGGGGCCGTTGAGCGATGATGAACCGCTGTTTTGGGCCGAGTAGTGAGATTTGACTTCGTCGTTATAGCGTGGGTTGACGCGGGCGATTGCTGTCATGGCGGCATTGATGTCGTCCATCAGGTCGGGGCGGCTTTTGGGGACGGCAAAATAGTAGTCGCTCGACCCAATGTAGAACATGGGGGAGGCACTGGGCGACGAGGTCGTGTCGTTCATGATGACGGCATCGACCTCGCCGTTTGCCAGCGCATCAAAGAGAACGGAGTTTCCGTCATACTCCTTGTATGTGCAGGCGATTCCTTCGTTGGCGAGCCATTGCTGGCCAACGAAGGTTTGCATAACGCCGGGGTTGCAGCCGATGGTAAGGCCTTGGAGCGCTCGGGGGTCACCCTTGGCCAGATCGTCGCGCTCGGGCCTGGCATAGATGTAGTAGCGCTCGGTGCCCTCGGGGTTCGATGAGAAGAGCAGTTTTTGGGCGCGTTCTTCGGAGTAGGAGATGTTTGGCATGAGGTCAATCTCGCCGGCTTCGAGCTTCTCCATAAGCTCGGTGAAGGTGCCGGAGACGTATTCGTACTGCCAGCCGGGTGTGTAGTACGAGAGGGTCTGGAGGTACTCGTAACCCCATCCCGAGAGACGCTCGCCGGGGGTGCCGTCCTGGAAGCCCTCGTTGTTGACGAGCCAACCAACGCGGACCGTTTTGACCTGCTGACTAGAGTCATCGGCAAAAGCCTGGACAGGCGCGATGGAATTCAGCACGGCAAGCGCGGCAAGCGCGACGGCCAGGGTGCGATATATTACTGAACGAAGGACAGCGGAAGCTCTCACATGCAATCCTAACGAATCGAGACATTACCGCATAAGGATACCAGCTCAGCCTGCCCAGTCGGCAGCTGCATCGCTAAACGATCCCGCCCGGCAGTTGGGGACAGTCCCTTTCTGCTGGCACAAAAGGAACGTCCCTAACTGCCGGTTGTGGGACAATACCGAGCGAACGTGATTGGTTGTCCGTGGAAAGGGTCGCGATGAACAGGTTGAGGACGCTTGCCGATGTGCTGCGACAGGCTGGCTTTGCACGCATTACGGGCCTGTTTCTTATCTTTTACCTGCTGTGCTCGACGGCTGTCTGGCTGTCCGAGCCTACGACCCTCACCTTTGGTGATGGTCTCTGGTTTAGCTTTGAGACGGTCTCGACGATCGGCTTTGGCGATATCCCGGCAGAAACGCCGGTTGCCCGCGGCATTACCGTCATCCTAAGCGTCATCAGTATCTTCTATATCGCCATGCTTACGGGCGTGGCGGTGAACTACTGCAATACGCTCATCAAGCTGCGCCAAAAGGACACCATGGCGCGCTTTATGGACGATCTTGAGCATTTGGAAGAGCTCGATCGTGACGAGCTCGCCGATCTGTCGCGCCGCGTGCGCGAATATCGCCGCCGCCAACGCTAGAACGGGCGCCGCGCGTCACGATGAGGGGGGCTGAAATGAATATCACCGTGTATCTGGGTGCCAGCGTCGGTAGTGACCCGGCGTTTCTACCTGCGGTACAGGAGCTGGGCAACTGGATTGGCGCCAACGGACACGCGCTGGTATACGGCGGGTCCAAGTCGGGACTGATGGGCGCGCTCGCCGATAGCGTACTCGAGGCAGGTGGACACGTGACGGGTGTTGAGCCGAGCTTTTTTATCGAGGCCGAGTTTCAACATGACGGTATCGACGACCTCATCGTGACGAGCGATATGGCCGAGCGTAAAGCCAAGATGATCGAGCTTGGCGATGCCTTCATTGCCTTTCCCGGCGGGACGGGCACGCTCGAGGAGATTGCCGAGGTTATGTCCGCGGTGTCGTTGGGGCACCTGAGTGCTCCGTGCATCCTGTATAACCTGGACGGTTACTACAACGACCTCAAGGCACTGCTCGGGCACATGATTGATAAAGGGCTATCGAGCCCACGGCGCCAGCAGGGCATCTACTTTGCCGACGATTTGAGCGAGATTGCTTCGATTATCAACGGATAAGTCTTGAGCCTGCCCCACTATGGCTCCCAATGGTGCCGTTCGCGGCGTGGATGGTTGGCTCGTTCGGGCAACGCTCGCTCTACAATAAAACGCATCTATGTCGACTTTGACCGCGGGAGGACCCGATGGATAACCTTGCCAAACCCACGAACCGAGCGCTGTATTTGGTCAGCGTTGCCGTGACCGGTGCACTCGCTGGTGCCGCAGTCTGGCTGTTCTTTTTTGCGATGGAGCACGGTATCGACTATCTATGGACCGAGATTCCGCACGCGCTGGGCGTCGCTTCGCCCGAGCTTGCCAGCGGCCCGTTTGGCTTTCTGCCGTACCCGTTTTTTGTCTGCCTGCTGGGCGGCCTGTTAATCGGTCTGTACGAAAAGATGACAGGCACCAAGACCGATGACCTCAACCAGGTGATGGCTAAGGTTAAGCAAGACGGGCGCTACCCGTACGACAACCTGGGCAAGCTTTCGCTCGCGGCATTGCTGCCGCTGCTGTTTGGCGGAAGCATTGGACCGGAGGCCGGCCTGACCGGCGTTATCGCCGGTCTGTGCAGCTGGGTCGGCGACCGCATGCGTCGCTTTGGCGCCGAGTTTAGGGAGCTCACGTTGCTGGGCACCCAGGCTGCCCTGACGGCGCTCTTTACCGCGCCCGTCTTTGGCTTTGTGGCGCCGCTTGCCGGTAGCACCGACGGCCAGGGTGAAGACGCCGACGATGAGTCCGCGTCCGGCGAGATCACCATCAAGCTGCCCAAGGCGCAAAAGACGGTGGTCTACGGTATTGCGATTGCCGGCGGTCTGGGCACCTACCTGCTGCTTGGACAGCTTGTGGGCGGCGGCATGGGCATGCCCAGGTTCGAGTCCGCCGAGGTGGGCAACCTAGAGCTTACCTGGCTCGTCCCTCTGTCGTTGATCGGCACCGTCTGCGGCTGGCTGTACTTTGTCTCTGAGCATGCAAGCGAGGCACTGTCCCATGCAATAGGGGAGCGTCCTGTCGTCAAGGCCATGCTGGCCGGTCTGGCACTCGCCATCTGTGGCACGGTCCTGCCCTATACCATGTTTGCCGGCGAGACCCAGGCCGACGTGCTCATGGAAACCTATCTGACCATTCCCGCTGGCGTGCTTATCGCGACCGGTCTTGTTAAGGCCATGCTGACGCCCGCCCTCATCAACCTTGGTTGGCGCGGCGGTCACTTTTTCCCGGTTATCTTCTCGGGCGTAAGCCTGGGCTATGGCCTTGCCATCCTCACCGGCGCAGATCCGGTCTTTTGCGTCGCCGTCTGCACGGCATCGACGATGGGTGCGGTCATGCGTCAGCCGGTCATGGTCGTGGGCCTGCTGCTCATGTGCTTCCCACTCAAGGGTATCGTCTGCATGATCATCGCGGCCGTCATCGCCGCCGGCATTCCACTGCCCAAGCCGCTGCGCAAATAGCGCGGTTAATCGCGAGTCAACTCCAGAGGGGTACGAGATGATCCTGTACTTTAGCGCGACGGGGAACAGCGAACATGTGGCGCGTCGCATTGCGGCGGCGACAGACGACAAGGTTGTGTCGATTGAGCGTTTTGATGCCGAAGCCCTTCGCCTTGTTGCGACGGAAGGCCCCTGCCAGCTGGGATTTGTTGCTCCGGTGTATGCCTGGGGTCTGCCGACACCGATGATCGAGTTTTTGAAGACTGCCGACCTGTCGATTGCTGCCGGTGCAAAGGGCGGCGAGCGCCCCTATACGTTCTATGTTTCGACGTACGGTTCGACGACCGGCCAATCTGCCAAGTTTGCCCGCGACCTGCTGCACGAGCGTGGGCTCGAGTTGGATGCGGCGATGAGCGTCAAGATGCCCGATACCTGGACGCCTGTTTTCGACCTGTCTGACCCTCAAAAGGTTGAGGGTATCAATAGAGCTGCCGAGGCGCAGATTGATGCCGTGATCGAGGCGGTGCGGGTGCGGCGCACGGGCGACATGATGCGCCATCGCGTGCCCCTGTTTGCATCGTGCGCGTATCACGCGTTTGGGTTGCCGCGTATGCAGCAGACGAGCAAGTTTGCCGTTGATGCTAGCCGTTGCATCGGCTGTGGCCTCTGCGCTAAACGCTGTCCCATGGTGGCAATTGAGATGCGCGACGGTCTTCCCGTGTGGGCAAAACCGGAGTGCGCCGCCTGTCTCCGTTGTCTGCACTGCTGCCCAAAGTTTGCCATCTCACGCGGCAAGCGCACGGCCGCCCATGGTCAGTACAGGCATCCCAAACCCGGCGCGAGGATGTAGCGCCTGCCGGGCCGCTGCTCCAAGAGTAATTAAGAAAGATTCCGCGCGAGGCCGTATGTCTACGGTCTCGCGCGGCTGTCATTTAGAGCTTCCTCAGCACGATTGCAATGGTGTTGAGATACTCGAGCGCGCCCGCCTGAACGGGATGAATCGTGTCGCGCGAAATGCCGAGTGAATCGAAGAACGCGCGGTTTTCCTCGGGGTCGCTCCAGAGATCGACAGCGTAGGTGTCAAACCCGTATTCGCGGGCGATCGATTGTGGACTTCGTGAGTCAAGGCTCGCGTGGTTACAGATCGCGTGCTCGATAAACCTTGATGCTGACAGCGCAGCTGATTACACATAGCGCGAGGGCAAGCGCGGCGATGCCTGCACACAGGCAGCCAAGAACGGCAGGATCGGGATTCGCTCCGGCAATCGACATGAGCCAGTTGCTGATGGGGTTGGAGGAGCTCAGCATTGCCATGGTACCGCAGCCCATCAGGGCAAACAGGCCGACGGAAAGGCGCAGCGCCTCCATGTGTCCAAATCGAAAGAACAGCGGCTGTGCCAAAAACACCATCATGAGGGAGATGAGCATCGATGCGGCGGAGGCTATTGTGATCTCAAAGACGGTCTGTCCCGTCGAGGGAATGCCCGTGTGATCGAAGAACGGAAGGGCGATGATGTTCAAAAGCACGGCGGTGCATGCCATGACGGCCGAGAAAGCAATAATGCACAGGTAGCGTGCGCAGATGATGTCTTTGCGCGAGAACGGCAGCGTTGCCCGATAGCGCTCCCAGCCGTTTTGGTTATCGTAGCCAGCCAGTGAGTTCATGATTATGATGGGCGACATGGCGCTGACCGCGCAGGCGCCGGCGCTCATACCGGTATCGCCGTCCGATGCGTTGGCAAGGGTTAGCATGACGAAGATGAACAGGCCGACGCCCGCAATGCTCGGGATGAGCGTGCGAGCGATGGCGAGCTCGGACATAAAGGCGCGTTTCATTTTGAAGCCCCTTTCAGCGTGAGGCGAAGATAGTCGTCAATGGTTGCCCGATCGCAGGGAATCTCGGGAAAGGCCTCGAGCGTTTCGCGACGGTTGGGCACGAGCACGTCCACGCTGTAGGCGTGGCGGGCGGCATGGGCACCTTCGACGCAAGCCATAAGCTCGGCGGCCTGAGCTTGGGTGCAGTGGGCGATGCCGGCTCGGTCGGTAATGTCCTCGCGCGGCAGGTCAAACACAATCGAGCCGTTATCGATGCAGATGACGCGGTCGGCGGCGCGATCGAGGTCGGACGTAATGTGGCTCGAGAGCAGCACGCTGTGCTGGCCGTCGGCGACAAAAGCAAGCAGCTCATCGAGCAGTTCCTCGCGCGCCATGGGATCGAGGCCCGCGGTGGCTTCGTCCAAAAGGAGTAGCTTGGCATTATGGCTGAGTGCACAGGCAAGCTGCAGTTTCATGCCCATGCCGCGGGAGAGGTCCTTGACCTTTGTCTTGGGATCGAGGTCAAATCGGTCGATGAATCCGGCAAACGTTTTGCGGTCCCACGTGGGGTACGCCTGGCCTACGAGTGCCTCGATTTGGCCCACCTTGAGCGTTGAAGGGAAGGGGCATGTGTCCAGGACGAGACCGACGCGGGAGCGCAGGCAGCGCTGTGTCTCATCGGGCGCGTCGGTGCCACAGCGCTGCCCAAACAGGCGCATCTCGCCGGCATCGAGCTTGATAAGCCCGAGCGCGGCGCGAATGGTCGTTGTCTTGCCGGCACCGTTAGCGCCCACAAAGCCAACAATCTGGCCGGGCTCCACGGCGAGCGTGACATCACGCAGCGAAAAACGTTCGCTCACGCGGCGTGAGACACCTTTGAGTTCTAACAAGTTTTGCATGGTATAGCCTTTCTTGCAGATGGCTACTGCATGGTTTCGGGAGCTACCAGGTCAAGCATTTCGTGCAGCTTGTCGCGTGTGACGCCCAGGGTTTCGGCTTGGCTCGCCGCTTTTGCAAGTAGCTCTTCGATATGGCAGAGCTGGCTTTCGCGTAAGAGTTCTTGGTTGCCCTCAGCGACAAAGCACCCCTTGCCCTGCACGGTGCAGATAAACCCGAGCTGCTCCAAGTCGGCGTAGGCGCGCTTGGTGGTGATAACGCTCACACTCAGGTCGCTGGCAAGCGCACGGATACTGGGGAGTTTGGCTCCCGCAGCGAGTGCGCCCGATAGGATCTGAGCTTTGACTTGCGAGGCTATCTGCTCGTAGATGGGCTTGTCGCTCGAATTGGATAGGATGATGTCCACAGCGGCTCCTTAGCTGTTGGGCTACACGTGTATATAACCGGTAAGCACAGTATATATACACTATGCACAGTTACGCAAGAGGTAAGTAGGGATTGTCCGCCCGTTCATTTATCTCAATCTGTAACATCTGGAGCCGATTTGGACGGCTACCTGTTACAGATCGAGATTTTACTGGCGGGCCCCACCTGGTTGTCTCAATTTGTAACAACTGGAGAAGATTTTGGCTGCTAGATGTTACAGATCGAGACATTGGCCACCCGTCTATCCTTATATCTCAATCTGTAACAGATGGACCCGTTTTGAGTGGCTAGATGTTACAGATCGAGATCTTTCTGGGACGCCCACCTGTTTGTCTAAATCTGTAACAGGTAGAGGTTCAAAAACCGTCTAGATGTTACAGATCGAGACAAATTGCTGCGGAGTGCCGCCATCGATTGCTACCCAGGCCCCAACTGATGAATTTGTCCTGATAGGTGCCCTGTAACGGCATTTCGCGGCTACAATAGTCGGGTTACAACGACGTAATGCACTCAATGCAAGAAAGGATCCGCATGGCAAGCCTGTCGGATGAAATCTCGTCGCGCCGCACATTCGCGATCATCAGCCACCCGGACGCCGGTAAGACCACGCTTACCGAGAAACTGCTGCTCTATACCGGCAGCATCCAGACCGCCGGCTCGGTCAAGGGCAAGAGCTCGGCGAAGCACGCCGTCTCGGACTGGATGGACATCGAGAAGGAGCGCGGCATTTCCGTTACCTCCTCGGTGCTGCAGTTCACCTACAACGGTGCCTGCGTCAACATCCTCGATACCCCCGGCCACCAGGACTTCTCGGAGGATACCTACCGTACCCTCATGGCTGCCGACGCCGCGGTCATGGTCATCGACGGCGCCAAGGGCGTCGAGGCCCAGACCAAGAAGCTCTTTAAGGTCTGCACGCTGCGCCATATCCCCATCTTCACCTTTGTGAACAAGCTCGACCACGAGGCCCGCGATCCGTTTGAGCTCATGGAAGAGATCGAGAACGTTCTGGGCATCAACACGTATCCCATGAATTGGCCGATCGGCAGCGGTCGCAACTTCCGCGGCGTGTTCGACCGTCAGACCCGCCGTGTCATCGCCTTTGAGGGTGACGGTCACGCCAACGCCACCAAGAAGGTCGCCGAGGTCGAGGCCGAGTTGGGCGATCCTTCCATGGATGAGCTCATCGGCGAGGAGAACCATAAGAACCTGATGGACGACATCGAGCTGCTCGATGGCGCCGGTGATGAGCTCGACTTGGATGCCGTGGCCTGCGGCAAGCTGAGCCCGGCGTTCTTTGGCTCGGCGCTCACCAACTTTGGCGTGGAGCCCTTCCTCAAGGAGTTCCTGCGTCTGGCCCCGACGCCGCGCGCCTATACCGATACGCTCACCAGCGAGCCGGTCGATCCCTGCCGCGACGACTTTAGCGGCTTTGTGTTTAAGATCCAGGCCAACATGGACAAGAACCACCGCGACCGCATCGCCTTTGTGCGCATTTGCTCGGGTAAGTTCGAGCGCGGCATGGATGCCTTCCACGTGCAGGGCAACCGCAAGCTTAAGCTTGCCACGGGCACGTCGATGATGGCCGATGACCGCGCCATTGTGGACGAGGCGTACGCGGGCGATATCGTGGGCCTGTTCGACCCGGGTATCTTTAGCATTGGCGACACCGTGTGCTCCGGCAAGCGCCACGTGCAGTATCCGCAGATCCCGACGTTTGCCCCCGAGATGTTCGCTCGCATTACGCAGGTCGATACGCTCAAGCGCAAGCAGTTCGTCAAGGGTATGGAGGAGCTTGCCCAGGAGGGCGCCATCCAGATCTTCCGCGAGCTGGGTGCCGGCATGGAAAGCGTCATTGTGGGCGTGGTCGGCGTGCTGCAGTTTGAGGTGCTCGAGCGCCGTCTCAAGGCCGAGTACCGTGTTGAGGTTCGTCGCCAGCCGCTGCCCTATACGGACATCCGCTGGATCCAGAATGACCCCGACACTATTGATATCCCGGGTCTTTCGCTCACGCGCGACACGCTGCGCGTTGAGGACATGCGCGGCGGCAAGCTGCTGCTGTTCACGAGCCCGTGGAACGTGGATTGGGCAACTGACCACAACCCCGACCTGATCCTGTCGGAGTTTGGCAACGTGGCCTTTTAACGCATCGGCGCGGTGGTCCTGTGGGGCTGCCGCGCCGTTTGTTTGCCTTATGCCGCGCGAGCGGCTATCATACCCACCGTCGTCTCAAGACCGGGGCGTCCGAGCAGTTCGGGTCCGATATCCTGCTCGTTAAACCTAAAACCAAAGGAGTACATAATGATCAAGAAGGTCATGGAGGACTACAAGGTCCTGCTGCGGAGCATTCCCGCGGCAACGGTTTCGCTGTTTTTCGTGAGCGTCATCATGATGAACCTGCTGGCCAACAAGGAGCTCATCAGCCTGCCGTATCTGGCACTCGATTGCGGCTTTGTGGTGAGCTGGGTTTCGTTTTTGTGCCAGGACATGATTTGCAAGCGCTTTGGCGCCAAGGCATCCATCAAAATCTCTATCCTCGCGCTGCTGGTTAACCTCGCCGTGAGCCTGTGCTTTTGGGCATGTTCGCTCACGCCCGGCATGTGGGGCGCCTACTACGACACGGGCATGATCGAGGTCAACACCGCCCTTAACGCCACCATCGGCGGCACCTGGTACGTGGTGCTGGGCTCTTCGCTGGCAATGCTCGTTTCTGCCGTGGTTAACTCCACGCTCAACCAGTCGCTCGGCCGCATGCTCAAAAAGAATAACTTTGCGAGCTTCGCCTTCCGCTCCTATGTGTCCACGGGTGTTGGCCAGTTTATCGACAACCTGGTCTTTGCCATTGTGGTGAGCCACACGTTCTTTGGTTGGACCTGGGTGCAGGTCCTCATGTGCTCGCTGACCGGCGCTGTTGCCGAGCTGCTGTGCGAGGTCTTCCTGAGCCCCGTGGGCTACAAGGTCGTGCGCGGCTGGGAGCGCGAGAATGTGGGTTCCGAGTACCTCGAGCGCCACGCAACCGCCTAAGGAGCAAGTATGCGGGTTTTGATCACGGGCGCTTCGGGCGGTATCGGAGCCGCGTGCGTGCAGCGCTTTTTGGATGAGGGCCACGAAGTCGTGGGCTTTGATTTGCAGCCGGCGGCGATCAAACACGAGCGCTACCGCCATCTGATCGTTGATGTTCGCAAGCCGGACGCGTTTCCAGACGATCTTGAACCCCAGGTGATCGTGAACGTTGCCGGTACGCAGGATTCGGCTGACGACATCGCCGCCAACCTGTATGGCACCATCAACGTGACCGAGCGCTACGCCTTTGCGGGGGAGGGGCTTGTCGCCAAGCCAGCGCCCGCTATCAAATCCGTGGTCAATGTGGGGTCGGCGAGCGGGCATACGGGATCGGAGTTTCCCGCCTATGCTGCCAGCAAGGGCGGCGTTATCGCCTACACCAAGAACCTTGCAAACCGCCTGGCGCCGCAGGCCATCGCCAACAGTGTGGACCCGGGCGGCGTTATCACGCCGCTCAACCGTTGCGTGATGGAAGACGAGCACCTGTGGAACCAGATTATGGAGCTCACGCCGCTTAAACGCTGGGCTACCGTTCGAGAGATCGCTGAGTGGATCTACTTTGTGGGCGTGACCAACCGGTTTATGACCGGACAGAGTCTGTTGATCGATGGCGGCGAGGCCGGCCGCACACAATTTATTTGGCCCGAATAGGAAACGCGCCCGATGGAAAGCTGTCGGGCGCGTTTTTGATGTATCGATTGTTAGCCGAGGCAAGTCCAGTTGACGGGGGTCGAGTCGTGCTGTTCGAGTAGCCGATTGGCTGACGAGAAGGGACGCGACCCCATAAAGGCGGGGAGTTCTGCCGTGGCGCGGTTGGCCGAAAGCGGCGAGGGGTGCGTGGAGGCCAGGCAGAACTTGCCGGTTGCCTCGCCCGCACCAGTTGCGACGAGCTTGCCTTCGACCATCTGCTGAGCAAAGCGGCCCCATGCCAAAAAGACTACCGGCTGGGGCAGCTGACAGCAGCGTTCGATAACGTAGTCGGTGAGCGTGCTCCAGCCCAGTTTGGCGTGCGAGTTCGCGGCATGCTCGCGCACGGTGAGCGTAGTGTTGAGGAGCAGGATGCCCTGTTGTGCCCATGGCGTTAGGTCTCCCGTGACGGGAATGGGGCAGCCCAGATCGGCTTTGAGCTCCTTATAGATGTTGCGCAGGCTCGGCGGCAACTTGGTTTGCGTCGCGGGGACCGAGAACGACAGCCCCATTGCCTGGTTGGGTCCGTGATAGGGGTCTTGACCCAAGATGACAACCTTGACCTGGTTGGCCGGCGTGTAGGCGAGGGCATTGAGGATGTCGTCTTGTGCCGGGTAGATAGTCTGCTCGGCACGCAAAAGGGCGATGCGCTCGAGCAGCTGGTTCGTAGTGTCACGTACCGGCTGCGGCGCATTGCCCAACCAAGTTGCTATGTTGCGGTCGCGGGTCGCGGCGTCCATGGGGCTCCTTTACGTCAGATGCTCTGCTGGCATCTATTGTAAAGGCGCACCGGTTGCCTTTATGCCGCGGCTGTATGAAGAGTGGGGTCTACGAGACGTGCTCGGACGCTCCTGCCATGCGAGCCTGTTCATGTGCGCGGAGGCGCGGAAGCTCGACGGTTGCCACCATGACGCCGGTGAGGATGAGGGCGGCGCCAAAGAAGGCGATGGGGCTCAGGACCTCGCCAACCAAGAAGAACGAAAAGACGGCGGAGCAGACCGGCTCGAGCGAGAAGGCGAAGCCAGTGGTCTCGGCGGGCACGTGGGGCTGCACGAGCGTCTGGGTGATAAAGCCGTAGGCAGAGCAGATGAGTGCGAGCGCGACGACGACCACGATTTCGCCCGGCGTGCTGGGAAGCGTGAAGCCGCCAAAGGTGAATGCCGCGACGCCCGAGAACAAACCGCCAAAGCCTAGCTGCCAAACGCCCAGAGCCAGCGGATCGACTTCTTCGACAAAGCGCTTGGCGACAATGATGTGTCCGGCGTAGACAAAGGCGGAGAGCAGCATGATGAGCGCGCCCGGGTTCAGGCTGGTGAAGTCAGCGCCCGAGAGCAGCAACATACCGCAGGTGACGATGGCGGTGCCGACGAGCACTTTGCGCTCGGGGGCGCGGCGCAGCAGGGCGGCGTTGGCAAACGGCACGATCACGACCGTCAGGCTCTGCAAAAAGCCGGCGGTGGAGGCGGAGGTGAGGCTAGAGCCCAAGCACATGCAGGTGAGCTCGGTTGCCATAATGGCGCCGATGATGGCGGCGCGGACCATAAGGTCGCGGTTGATACGGAACGCGCGCTTGTGGAAGAGCAGCAGGCAGGCCACAAAGGCGATGATGCAGCGCAGCGCAACGATGCTCGTGGCGTTCATGCTGTCCATGCCGATCTTCATGAGGGGATACGAAAAGCCCCATGCGACGGGAACGGAAAATGAGAGCGCGATTGCTTTTTTGCGATCCATGGGACTCCTTTTGTTACAGAACGGTTTCGCACAAAGGATTCTGCTCCCAGATGTGGGTGTAGTAAAGCGAATGTATCTTCAGTAAGATTAAGAAATGCTAATGTTTGCGAGAAAAGCCCTGGCAAAACATTTTACGGCTGCATTGATGTGGAGGCACGATGGCATCGCGGTATCAGATTGTTTGTATGGTGGTCGACTGCGGCAGCCTGAAACGCGCGGCCGATGAGCTGGGCTATACGCAAAGTGCGGTGAGCCAGGCCGTCAAGGCACTCGAGCGCGAGCTGGGCACTACGATTATCGAGCGCGGCAAGCAGGGCGTGTCGCTTACGCGCGACGGTAAACAATATCTGCCGTACCTGCGCCAGATTGTGACTGCCGAGGCTGAGCTCGAGGGCAAGCGCCAGGAGCTGCTGGGGCTTTCGTCGACCGACATTCGCATCGCGACGTTTACCAACGTGAGTCGAACCGCGCTGCCGCGCGTGATCCGCGACTTTGGAGCCCTGCACCCGGGCGTACGCTTTACCCTCAAGCAGGGCGATTACACGCGCAACGCCCAGTGGGTGCACGATGGCGTGGTTGATTTTTGCTTTACGGCACGTGGGTTTACCGCTGGGCTCGAGAAGCGCGTGGTCTATCACGACGAGCTGGTGGCGCTGTTGCCTGTCGCGCATCCGCTGACGGCAAAGGAAAAGGTGACACTCGCCGACCTGGCGTCCGAGCCGTTTGTGCTGCTGGATGAGGGCGAACAGAGCCTGGTGCTCGATGCGTTTGCGGCGCATGGGCTGTCGCCGCACGTGACGAGCGAGGTCACCGACGACTACACCATCATGGCGATGGTGGAGGAGGGCCTAGGCGTGAGCATGCTCTACCGTCGTACCGTTGAGGGCATGCGGGCCGATATTCGCGTACGTCCCATCGTGCATGCCCCCTCGCGTGACGTGGTGGCCGCCTGGCGCAGCTGGGACACCATGCCCATCGCCACGAGGCGCTTTATCGACTATATGAGCTCGCATATTGTCAATTAATGACTGGCGTGGCGTTGAGCGCGGTGTTTAGCGGGCTGTCGCTTTGGCTTGGGTGGCGCGATAGGTGCGTGCCGGGTGGCAAAGTAGTACCGCCACGACCATAAAGAACGCCGTGGTGCCCAGGCTGATGGGGTAGACCATCATGATGTTCGCAAAGGTGCGGAAGTGCGGGAACACGCAGAACACCCAATAGAAGCGGATGCCGCAGACACAGATCATGGTGATGAGGGCGGGCGTGAGCGAGATACCAAAGCCGCGCAGGTAGCCGGACATGTTTTCGTAGAACATGCTAAAGGCGTACGCCGGGAAGATCGAACACACGCGGATATAGCCGATCGAGACGATGTTGGGATCGCTGTTGAACAGCGACAAGATCTCGCGTCCCAGGCCGACAATAACGATGATCGTGGTGAGTGCAACGATACCGCCTTCGACCAGGCAGACCTTGAGCGTCTTGGTGCAGCGGTCGATCTGGCGGGCGCCGTGGTTTTGTCCCACAAAGGTGGTGCAAGCCTGGCTAAAGCTGTTGAGCAGGTTGTAGCATACGTACTCCAAGCTCATAGCGGCGCTCGATGCCGCCATGACCTCGGTGCCCAGGCTGTTGATAGCAGACTGGATGATGATGTTGGCGACGGCAAAGACGGCGCTCTGGATGCCGGCGGGCAGGCCGATCTTGACGATGCGCTTGAGGGCGACGGGGTCGATAGCCAGGTCGCGCGGGGTGACGCGGACGACGGAGTCGGTCTTGAGCAGGCGGATAAAGAGCGTAGCGGCGCTGACGGTGTAGGCGATGGCGGTGGCGATGGCGACGCCCGCGACGCCCCAGTGGAGTACGGGGACAAAGATGAGGTCCAGGCCAATGTTGAGGACGGTGGACACGGCAAGCGCCTGCAGCGGCATGCGGGTGATGCCGACGGAGCGGAAGATCGCGGCCTCAAAGTTGTAAAGCAAGATCGAGGGCATGCTGAGCAAAAAGACGCGTAGGTAGAGCGAAGCGAGCGGCATGGTTTCGGCGGGAACGTTGAGCGCGGCGAGCATGGGCTCGGCAAACATCTCGCCCAGGGCGATGACGACAAAGCCCACGAGCGCCATTAAAATCGAGGTATGGACGGCGCGTTTGACCATGTTCTGATCGTTGCGGCCGATAGCGTTGGCGATGACCACGTTGGAGCCAAGCGACATACCGATAAACAGGTTGAGCATAAGGCTGGTAAGCGGAACATTGGAGCCGACCGCCGCCATGGCGAGGGTTCCCTGGTCGCCCGAGAAGTTACCGATGATGACGGTGGCGATGAGGTTCGACAGCTGCTCCAAGATGCTCGTGGCGGCCACGGGGAAGGCGAACAGGGGAATATTGCGCCACAGCGAGCCGGTGGTCATGTCAATGTGCCTAGATGCGGTATCAGCCATACGCTCTCAATCTCTAACATGCTCTTTCGTGCTTATTTGCGCAGATGATGATACTCCTAATCGACTAGTCATTGGGGACGTTCTTAAACGACTGGTCATTCAAGAACGTCCCCAATGACTAGGTGGGGAAGGCGTGCGACAATGGTGGGCGTTGTGTAGTCCGCGCTAAGGAGTTGCCATGTTGTTGTGTCCCGTTTGCCATGAGCCGCTGGTGGATGACGAACGCGGTGCTGTGTGCGCGGGCGGACACCGGTTTGACCGTGCGCGCGAGGGCTATCTATATCTGCTGCGCTCGTCCAAGAGCGGCGACTCCATGGGCGATCCCAAGTCGCAGGCACGCAGCCGTCGCGACTTTCTGAATCGCGGTTACTATGCGCCGTTGCGCGATGCGATGGTTGAACTGGTGCGCAAACAGGTGTCTGGGCGTGCAGCGTCTGCGAACGGCTCCATGACCTTGCTCGATATTTGCTGCGGCGAGGGCTGTTACACCAGCGCCATGGGCGCAGTGCCGGGCGTGGATGCTTACGGGTTCGACCTGGGCAAAGAGATGGTGCGCCTTGCGGCCAAGCGCGGCGATGCGACCTATTTTGTGGCCAACATGAAGGATATCCCCGTGCCCGATGGCGCCTTCGATATGGTGACCGAGCTCTTTGCTCCCTTTAATGAGCGCGAGTTTGCCCGCGTGCTGGCACCGGAGGGTTCGCTCTACACCGTGGTGCCGGGTGCCCGCCATCTGTTTGGGCTCAAGGAGGTACTCTACGACACGCCGTACCTTAACGACGAGAAGCTGCCGAAGACCACCGAGCTCGAGTTGGTCGGAACGCAGCGGGTGTCTGCGAATATTACGCTTCAGACCCAGGCGGACATCGAGGCGGTGTTCCAGATGACGCCGTACTACTACCGCACGCGCCCCGCCGACAAAGAGCGCCTGGCAAACCTCGATACCCTTCAGACTGACATCGACTTCATCATCGCCGAGTACCGCCACAGCTAACAACCTGCCAAAAAGGGACAGGTTTATTTTGGTAGGTTTTATCTGGGCAAACGTAAAGGGCCGACCGCGGAGATGCGCGATCGGCCCTTTTTAGTTGCTTGGCTGCAGAGGTTATGAGAAGCGAGCGCTTACAGGCGGTCCTTGTTCTCGGCCTTAACGGCGTGTGCCTGCTGGACAAAGAACAGGTCGTACACCACGATGACAAAGGCGCCAAAGTTGATGGCGTCGCCGCCAAACGCGGGAAGCGTGAGCACCGCTTGGGCAAGCGTGGCGACCGCGGCAACAATACCGAGCTTAAACGCGCCGTCCACCTGCGAAGGCTTGTTGGCGCCCTTGATACCGGCGACGCCTGCGGCAAGGTCGACGAGACCCTTGGCGATAAGCACGACCGCTGCGAGCGTGGCGTACGAACCGTACGTGGAATCGAGACCGCCCGTGGCGATACCGACGCCGGCGGTGACGAGGCTGGCGATGCCCAAAACAAAGTAGATGAGAGCAAGGATTTTGAGAGTCTTGCGAGTGAAGCTCATGGCTGGTCCTTTCGATACGAGTACGCCAACTTGGCGCACCCAATGTACTGCACATATGGTGAAGCACATTGTAGTTCAACGGGGCGATGCATGCGTTTGAAAGCGTCTCTTGCCTGTGCGGTCCAACCTTTCAAAAAGGAAAGCTGGGCGTAAGCCAAATCGATGGCAGCGTATGCGCGGCGCTGCGATGATGGGGCCATGGTAAGAGCTAGACCGAAGGAGGAACCATGATGTACGGAGCAGAGCAGGTACGTGAGGCGCGGTCGTTGGGAAGGCGCATGAGTGATTCCGTGATCGCTACTGTGTGCACGGGATTGATGGCGGTGCTTTGTATTGCGATGCTGTGGGCCATGTCGCATGTGGGACAATAGCGGACGGTTGGGTGCCGACACAAACGGCGCTCACGTATTCGTTTTGCTTGCTAAGGAGTACCCGTGGGCGTCGTCGATCCCTTTTCTGTTGCTCGGTCCGCGGGGCTTGAGCTGATCGGGAAGTCCGAGGGCCTCACGCTCACCGACGGCACGATGGAGCTGCGTGCCGATTTTGGCCGCATGCTTCCACGGCTCAAGCAGGGCCGTCTGCAGCAAGAACTGCTGGTAAAGGCTGCGCGCGCAAAAGGCATCGAGAGCCCATGGGCGATTGACGCCACGGCAGGCTTTGGCGAGGATTCGCTGCTGCTGGCGGCCGCGGGCTTTACCGTCGATCTGTATGAGCAGGATTGCGTGATCGCGGCGCTCCTCAAGGATGCTTTGGATCGCGCGGCAGATGATCCGGCGCTTGCGACAGCCGTGGCGCGCATGCGCTTACATGCGGGCGAGGACAGCATTGCCGGCCTTTACCATACAGCTGAGCTGATCGGGCGGGGCGAGCTCACCGCTCCCGACGTGGTGTATCTGGACCCCATGTTTCCCGGACGCACCAAGAGCGCGGCGGTTAAAAAGAAATTCCAACTCTTGCACCATCTGGAGCAGCCGTGCGCCGATGAGGAGACGCTGGTTGAGGCTGCGCTTGCGGTGCACCCGCGCAAGTTGGTTATCAAGCGGCCGGTGAAGGGGCCACTGCTTGCCGGTGCTAAGCCGAGCTATCAACTTGCGGGCAAGGCCGTTCGTTACGATGTCTTGGTGCCGCCGCGCCCGTAGCTTGCGTGCGATGGCTGGCGCTCCGTCGGTGCCGTGCCGATGCGGTGCCTATTTCCAAGGGTGCGATGTCAGGTGCCAGCCGCCGCAGTATTCGCATTTGTAGCAGGCCAAACCGCGCCGCCCGCGGCTTTCGCAGTCGGCCATAACTGCCTCGGCCTCGGCGCGCGTGTCGTAACGGTTTTTGCGCTCGCACGATTTGTAGCGCCAGGCCTCGTCGCGCTCGGCGTTCAGGGCGTCGCGGCGCTCGTCTTCGCGCGCAAACAGGTCGCTCATATCGCCGCCCGTGGCAGCGCCCAAAAACTCGCTTTTGGCTTTTGACCAAGCGGCTCGCTTTTTGCTCCCCATCTGCTTCGTGCCTCTCTCCAAACGCTGGTATCATTGCCCAATCAAAGTGATACCAATAAACGTGAGGTCGCCGCGTGATGATCAGAAAAACCCTCGATACCGACATTCCCGCCGTCATGGCTATCTATGACACGGCCCGCGCCTTTATGCGCGCGCATGGCAACGCCACGCAGTGGCCCGAGGGCACGCCTTCTGCCGAGCAGCTGGCTGCCGATATCGCCGCCGGTGGCAGCTATGTGTGTGAAGTCGACGGCCGCGTGGTGGCGACGTTTGCCTTTTTACCGGGCCCGGACGAGTGCTATGACATAATTGAGGACGGGCAATGGCGCAGCGACACTCCGTACGCCGTGCTGCACCGTGTGGCGTCCGACGGCACCGCGCACGGTATCGCGGCCGCGATGTTTGCCTTTGCCAAAGAGCGTGCCGATCACCTGCGTATCGACACGCATCAGGATAACCTGCCCATGCAGGGTGCGAGTATTAAGGCGGGGTTTGAGCGCGCCGGCATCGTGTATGTGTCCGACGGTACCCCGCGCGTGGCGTTTGACTGGCTGCGTGAGGCATAAGAGCGGGGGCGCGTGTCAACAATTTGCACGAACGAAAATGGCCCCGGGTGGGGCCATTTTCGTTCGCAGGCTGTTTTGCAAGCCGGCTTTCGCAAGGCGCGAACCTACGAAAATCGCCGCGCGGCAACGCAGGGCGATGAGCTCGGTCGGGGGATAGGGCCCGCTTCGCCCGCCGGCCCGTAAATTGTATCATCCAGTGTGGAACGAGGACGCCCGTTGCCGCGTGCGATGGGCTTGTAATAAGAGGAGAGCCATGTCGAAGCAAGCGGTCGTTGGAATCTTGGCGCACGTAGATGCCGGCAAGACCACGTTGGCCGAGGCCATGCTATTCAACGCGGGCCGCATTCGCAAGCGCGGCCGCGTGGACAATGGCGATTCGCATCTGGATACGAACGAGATTGAGCGCGAGCGCGGTATTACGATCTTCTCGTCGCAGGCTGTGCTCGACCATGGCGATACCCACGTCATGCTCGTGGATGCGCCGGGACATGTCGATTTTTCTGCCGAGGCGGAGCGCACGCTGCGCGCACTCGACTACGCGATTTTGGTTGTGGGCGCCAACGACGGCGTGCAGGGGCATACCGAAACCCTGTGGCGCCTGCTTGCGCGCTATGACATCCCGACGTTCATCTTTATCAATAAGATCGATCTTGAGAACCCTGGTCGCGATGCGCTGCTGGCGCAGCTCGGCCAGCGTCTTTCCGAGGGCTGTCTGGATGCCGAAGATTTGCTGGCGGGCGGCGCTGTGCAAGAGGATGCTGCGGCGTTGGACGAGGTGGCGCTCGATGAGTTTCTTGAAGCAGGTGAGTTGTCTGCCGAAACGTTGTCGCGGCTCGTCGCGGAGCGCAAACTGTTTCCCTGCTTTGCCGGCTCGGCGCTCAAAGACCAAGGCGTGGCGGAGTTACTCGACGGCATATGCGCTCTGATGCACGAGCGAACATGGCCCCAGGAGTTCGCTGCGCGTGTCTACCGCGTGAGTCGTGGAGACCGTGGCGAGCGTCTTGCCTGGGTCAAGGTGACGGGCGGTGTACTGCGTGCAAAACAGGTGATTGAGGGGCGCTCCGGTGTCGAGGCATGGGAGCAAAAGATCGATCAGGTCCGTATCTATAACGGCGAGAAGTACGAGCTTGTCCAAGAAGTTGCTGCTGGCGGCATCTGCGCTGTGACGGGCCTTGCGCACGTTCACCCGGGTGATGCCTTGGGCGCGGAGCCCGCGGGCGATGCGCCTGTCATAGCGCCGGTTCTCACCTATACGGTGCTGCCGGGCGAGCACGATGTCCATACGGTGTTCCAAGCGCTGACCGAGCTTGCCGATGAGGACCCCATGCTCGGCGTAAGCTGGAACACGCATCTTGAGCAGATTCATCTGCAGTTGATGGGTGCGGTGCAGCTCGAGGTCGTGCAGCGCGTGCTAGCCGATCGCTTTGGCCTCGTGGTTGCGTTTGAGCCCGGCGGCATTCTCTATAAGGAGACTATTTCGCAGCCGGTCGAGGGCGTGGGCCACTTTGAACCACTGCGCCACTATGCCGAGGTGCATCTGCGTCTGGAGCCGTTGCCGGCGGGCTCGGGCGTGCAATTTGGCACTGTGACCTCGACCGACGAGCTCGACTTGAACTGGCAGCGTCTGGCGCTCACCAACGCTATGGAGCGCGACCACCTGGGCGTGCTGACCGGCTCGCCCATCACCGATGTACGCATTACGCTCACGGGCGGCCGCGCGCATGCCAAACACACCGAGGGCGGCGACTTTCGCCAGGCCACGTACCGCGCGATTCGCCAGGGGCTCATGCAGGCACGTGAGGCCGGCGCGGCGGTGCTGTTGGAGCCGTGGTACCACTTTGAGCTCGAGGTGCCGGGGGAGTGCGTGGGTCGTTCGTTGTCGGATGCCACGCGTATGGGTGCCGAGTACGAGCCGCCGACGATGGCGGGCGACCGGGCGAAGTTTGGGGGCCGCGTGCCGGCATCCGAAGTGCAGGATTACGCGCTGGAGGTGGCTGCCTACACGAGCGGTCGCGGACATCTGTACCTAGAGTTTGCCGGCTATGCAGCTTGCCATGATGCCGAGCGCGTCATCGAGACGGCCGCCTATGAGCCCGAGGCCGATCTGCCCAACACGCCCGACTCGGTCTTTTGCTCTCACGGCGCTGGCTACACCGTCAAGTGGTACAACGTCCCCGAGGCAGCCCACGTAAAGGTCGATCCCGCCACCTTCCGCCCCTGGCGAGCGGCGGACGCCGAGTTTTTCGGCCATAGGTGATAGAGGGTCAGTCTCTTTGTCGCATCCTGTTGGTATAACTCGGTATAAGTTAGTATAACTATTACCAGGGTTTGCCAATCCGAGGAGGCCGACATGAATCCAAATCCCTTTAAGCCCACGGCTGGCAAGCGGCCTCCGATACTCATCGGTCGCGAGTCGGTCATCGAAGATTTCGAGGAAGGGCTCGATAACGGCGCCGGAGCGCCGGGCAGGCTCATGCTCATTACGGGAAACCGCGGCTGCGGCAAGACGGTTCTCCTGCGGGAGCTGCAACGTCTGGCCAGTGAGCGCGGATGGGCGGTTGTCTCCGATTCCGCTTCGCTTGGCTTATGCGACCGCTTGGCCGACGCGCTTCGCTCGAATAAACCCGTTGTGACGTCAATGGAGTTCGGTCCGTCATTTGGCCGGATGTCGGTCGAGGCGGCGCGGGCAAAAGGCGAGACGTTGCGCGGGTTAGTCAACGAACGCCTCAAGAAACTCGGGCCGGGAAAGGGCTTACTGTTTGCGATTGACGAGGCCCAATCGGCATCTATCGAGGAACTGGCGGCGCTGGCCGTTCTCTATCAGCAGGTGCTCGGAGACCAGGATGCTACGGGCTTGCCCGATAGCGATCAGCGCGGTCTTGCGCTGGTGTTCGCCGGCTTGCCCAGTATGGTTGATGACTTGCTCGAAGAGCCGAGCGTAACGTTTTTGCGGCGCGCCCAGCAGCGTACGCTGGGGCCGATTTCTTTGCCCAAAGTGCGCGATTCATATGTCCAGGCGGTCAAAGACGCTGGCCTTTGCGTTGATGCGGAGACGGCGGACCTTGCGGCGCGCAAGAGCATGGGGCATCCCTATATGGTTCAGCTGGTGGGATATTACATGTGGCGGTCTGCTGTTCGGCGCAACTCACGGGTCATTGAAAGGCGCGATGCCGAGGATGGCCATGCGGATGCCGTCTCCGAGTTCTACGAAGCGGTTGACGCGCCTCTGTATTACGGGCTGCGCAGTCCACAGCGCCTCTTTATCGAGGCCATGGCGGTTGACGAGGGCAAACCGAGTCGCATGGCGGATATCATTGAGCGCTGCGATCGCACCCAGAGCTGGGCGAGTAAATATCGCGCAAGCCTGATTCGCGAGCGCGTCATCGAGGCTGCCGGATACGGTCTCGTCCGATTTACCGTGCCCATGCTGGGCGCGTACATTCGCGATCGAGTTATATGGCATGAGTAGGGTGATAAAGGTGACGGAACAGAAGATGAGCCCGCAGGCTATCGAGGTACGTGGCGCACGTGTACACAACCTCAAGGACATCGATATCGATATTCCGCTGGGAAAGCTCGTGGGTATTGCCGGCGTGTCGGGTTCGGGCAAGAGCTCGCTGGCACTGGGGGTTCTTTATGCCGAGGGCTCGCGTCGTTACCTGGAGGCGCTCAGCACCTATACTCGACGTCGCCTGACGCAGGCCGAGCACGCTCAGGTGGACGAGGTGCTGCACGTGCCGGCGGCGCTCGCGCTGCACCAGCGTCCGAGCGTGCCGGGCGTGCGCTCGACCTTTGGCACCATGACCGAGCTCAACAATAGCCTGCGTCTGCTCTTTAGCCGTTGCGCCCATCATGTGTGCCCGCATTGCGGGGCGCGCGTGGAGCCGAGCCTTAACGTGGCCGCTGGCCTGTCGCTCACGTGCCCTGCATGCGGTCGCGAGTTCTACGCGCCGAGCGCCGAGGACCTTGCATTTAACAGCGGCGGTGCATGTCCCACCTGTGGCGGCACCGGTGTCATGCGCGAGGTGGACGAAGCGAGCCTGGTGCCCGACGAGTCAAAGACCATCAACGAAGGCGCGGTGCTTCCCTGGGGCACGCTAATGTGGGATCTGATGAAGCAGGTGGCCGGCGAGATGGGCGTGCGCACTGACGTGCCGTTTAACCAGCTCTCGCCTCAAGAACGCGACATCGTGTTCCATGGTCCGGCGGTTAAGAAGCACATTCTCTACGTTCCCAAAAACGGCGAGGGCGCCACGCCGCTCGACTTCACCTATTACAACGCCGTCTATACCGTCGAGAATGCGCTCGCCAAGGTCAAGGACGATAAGGGCTTAAAACGCGTTGCGCGCTTTTTGCGCGAGGGACCGTGTCGTGATTGCGGCGGCACGCGTCTTTCCGAGACTGCTCGCCAGCCCCAGGTGCGCGGTATCAATCTGGCGCAGGCGGCGGCCATGACGCTGGGCGAGGCGATTGAATGGGTTCGCGGGGTGCCCGCGTCGTTGCCGGGCGAGATGCGGCCCATGGCGACGGATATCTGCGATTCGTTCTTGAGCACGGCTCGCCGTCTGATCGACTTGGGGCTCGACTACCTTTCGCTCGATCGCGCCGGCGCCACGCTCTCCACGGGTGAGCGCCAGCGCGTGCAACTCGCCCGCGTGGTGCGCAACCGATCGACGGGCGTGCTCTATGTGCTGGACGAGCCCTCGATTGGCTTGCATCCTGCTAATGTCGACGGCCTGGTAGGCGTGATGCGCGATCTGGTGGATGACGGCAACACCGTGGTTGTTGTCGACCACGATACGCGCGTACTAGCGGAAGCCGACTATCTGGTCGAGATGGGCCCCGTTGCCGGAGCAGGCGGCGGTAATGTGATTGCCGCGGGCACGGTAGACGAGGTCGAACAATCGCAGGGCAGCCGCATCGCGCCGTTTTTGAGATCGGACTCCAAGCGTTTGCGTCCGCAGGTGACTGACGACGAAATGTTCGACCAGGGCCACATCCGCATGGCGACCGATACCATCCATACCGTCAAGCCGCTCGAAGTCGATATCCCGCGCGGCCGTCTCGTCGCGGTGACGGGCGTTTCGGGTTCGGGCAAGACGACGTTGGTGCTCGAGACGCTCATTCCGGCACTCAAGGCGCAGGCAGCCGGCGAGCGCCTGCCGGGGCACGTGCGTTGGGTCGATGCCGAGGGCATTGCTCGCGCAAATCTGATTGACGCTACGCCCATCGGCGCCAACGTGCGCTCGACGGTGGCGACTTATGCCGACATCCATGACGAGCTGCGTCGCGCCTTCGCCCGTACGCCCGAGGCCAAGGCAGCCGGCTACAAGGCGGGCGCATTTAGCTACAACACTGGCGCTTTGCGTTGCCCTACGTGCGATGGCACGGGCTCGATATCGCTCGACGTGCAGTTTTTGCCCGATGTCGAGATCGTCTGCCCGGCATGCCGTGGTTCGCGCTACGCCGAGGCCGCCTCGCATATCCATCGCGAGGGCAAGGACGGGAGCCTGCTTACGTTGCCGCAGCTCATGGACATGAGTGTGGACGAGGCCCTCGACGCCACGGTGGGACTCAAGAAGGTTCAGGCGCGCTTACAGACTTTGCACGACCTGGGCTTGGGCTATCTCACGCTCGGCGAGCCCACGCCGGCGCTCTCGGGCGGCGAGGCGCAGCGTCTTAAGCTTGCGAGCGAGATGGGTCGTGTGCAGGATGATGCCGTATTCGTATTCGACGAGCCTACGATCGGCCTGCATCCGCTCGATGTTCAGGTGTTGCTGAGTGTGTTCGACGGCCTCGTTGCCAAGGGGGCCACAGTTGTCGTGATCGAGCACGACCTCGACCTTATCCGTAACGCCGATTACGTGATCGACATGGGCCCGGGCGGTGGCGACGCCGGCGGGCAAATCGTCTGCGCCGGTACGCCGGGCGACATCGCGGCCTGCTCCGCAAGCATCACCGGCCGCTACCTATAACCGAATGTGACAAAGGGACAGTTCCTTTGTCACATTCCCGGAAAGCCTGTTTGGCGCAGGGCTTCGTAGAGGACGATGGCGGCGCTGTTGGAGAGGTTGAGTGCGCTGATGCGGTAGTCGTCCGGGTTGACGAAGTTGCCGCAGATATCCTGCTGAAGGATGGCTTCGTGGCTGTCCTCGGTATGCCCCAGCGATTCCTCGTGAGCTTCCCAAGCCTCGGCGTTATCGAGCGAGTCGCAATCGCGCAGCATCGGGATGCGCTCGCAGCGCTCGGGCGCCGCGGCGAGCAGTTCCTCGGGAATGCCCGAGCTCTCGCTGCCAAAGACCAAGTAGTCGCCATCGCGGTAGGTGCTCTGCGCATAGGTGCGGCGTGCCTTTTTGGTTAGCAGATGCAGGCGCTCGTCGGCAGGGGAGAGGTCGTTGCGCGCAAGGAAATCCTCCCAGCCGGCATAGGTCGTCACGTCCAAGTTTTGCCAGTAGCCCAGGCCGGCGCGGCGTACCGTCTTGTCGTCGAGCGAAAAGCCCAACGGCTCCACCAGATGCAGGCGGGCGCCGGTGACAACGCAGGTACGGCCGATATTGCCCGTATTGGCCGGAATCTCGGGCGCATACAGCACGATGTTGAACATGAATCTCCTTGGCTCAGAACGAAAAACCACCACGAAGAGCACCTTCGTGGTGGTTTGGCGGTTACATAGGCGGAAAAATGCCCGCTTGGATAAACCTAGGCGCGGTGCCAGTCGGTCAGGCAGGCATCGAGGGAGGCGATGAGCGCATCCTTGTCCATGTGACGGCCGATGATGCACAGGCTCGTCATGCGGTCGCCCGTCTCGTCGTCCCAAATCTGCATGATCTCGGGGTTCTCGTCGATGATCTTCTGCTTCTCGCCCTCGGGCGCCGAATCGACAAACAGGCCGTTCTCCATCAGGCGCATCTGGTGGCCGGCCTGCTCAAACATGTAGCACATGTCCGGATCGCCGGTCTGCCACAGCGGACCCTTGACGCGGATGACCTCGTCGGGCCACTCCTGCTCAACAAAATTGGTGAACTTCTGCAGGTCAAACGGCTTGCGGCGCGAGTACACAAAGGTCTCGATGTCGTACTCGAGCACCTCGGGGTCGTCGTGCTCCTCGGGATGCTCCATGGCCTCGATCCAGGCGGCGGAGTTGTAGGCGCGCATAAAGTCGAAGCGGTCGGTGTCGAGCAGCTCCTCCATGGGGACCTCGCCGTTTTGGGCCTCGACAATCACGGCGTCCTTCTGCAGGCTGCGCACGATGGCCTTGAGCTCGGCGATCTGCTCGGGCGTCACGGTATCGGTCTTGTTGAGGATCAGCGTGGAGCAGAATTCGATCTGCTGGATGAGCAGGCTTTCGATGTCGTCCTCGTCGATATCCTCGGCCAGCAGGTCGCGACCGCCGTTGAACTCGTCGTACATGCGGGCGCAGTCGACCACGGCCACGATGTTGTCGAGCGCGAGCTTGGGCTCGCCGCCCACCTTGGCCTCGTCGCAGAAGCTCGAGATAGTGTAGGCGATGGGGATAGGCTCGCAAATGCCCGATGCCTCGATGATGATGTAGTCGAAGTTGCCCGAATCGGCGATGCCCTGCAGCTGGTTGGCCAGGTCATCCGAAAGCGTGCAGCAGATGCAGCCGTTGGTGAGCGGGATGAGGTCATCGGTCTCGGAAAGGCCGCCGTCGGCGATAAGGCTGGCGTCGACGTTGATCTCGCCGATATCGTTGACGATCACGGCGGCGCGGATGCCGCCGTCGTTAGCGAGGATGTGGTTGAGCAGCGTGGTCTTGCCGGCACCGAGGTATCCGGTAAGCATGATGATCTTCACGGGTTTGTTGGGCATGTGCCCTCCTTTGTTAGACATGGCTTACAGTTGAATCTTATGCCAAACGCCCGCTCTTATACCCACGAGCCGGCAAATAACACAAGCTACTCCCAGGCTCCCCATACATCGGGGCAATAACCGACGGTGGCCTTTTTGCCGTTGCGCACGATGGGTTCGGCGAGAACCTGCTGGTTCTCGAGCAGCTTGTCAAAGCGCTGGCTGGGGGTGAGGTACTGGATGAGCGCGAGCGTCTCCTCGTCCTTGGCCTTGGGGTTGAGTAGCTTGTCGATGCCGCCGACCGCCTGCATCACGCTCGTGAGCTCGCCCTTGCTCATCTCCTTTTCCTTAAGGTCAATAAACTGCACCTTAATGCGGCGCTCCTTAAAATAGCGCTGGGCCTTCTTGGTGTCGAAGGACTTCTTAGTCCCGAAGATTTGAATATTCATGGTCCCGCCGCTCTATCGAATGAAGTTGGTCGTTGCTCGATCTGCCTCGGGCGCGTTGATGCCGGCGGCCTGTCCTGCCTCGATGCAGCGCAGGAGCCAGGCCATGTTTTTGCCGATGTTTCGCATGGTGGCAAGGCCCTCGGCATCCCCATCGGCGTCGCCGGGCACGCGGCCAAACACGTTATTCCAGTAGGTGGAAGCAACCACGGGCATTTGCTTAATGGTGAAGTACTTGTTGAGCACATCGAACGTGGTCGACGTGCCGCCGCGGCGGGCGACGGCGACAGCGGCGCCGGGTTTGTGCTCAAAGGCATGCCCGCCTGCATAGAATGCGCGATCGAGTGCCGAGAGAATGCGGCCGCTGGGGTGCGCGTAGTAGACAGGCGAGCCAAAGACAAAGCCATCTGCCTGCTCGGCTGCAGCGATGAGCTCGTTGACCACGTCGTCGTCAAAGGTGCAGCGGCAATCGAGCTTGCCGCACTGACCACAGCCAATGCAGTCGCGAATGGGCTTGGCGCCCAGCTGGAACACCTCGGTATCGATACCCTCGGCATGCAATTGCTCGGCGACTTCGGCAAGCGCGCGAGCGGTGTTGCCGTTTGCCTTGGGGCTGCCATTGACCAAAAGAACCTTCATCACAAACTCCCTCTGCTTTCGGTGACTTCTGCAGAGGATTATCGCACGATGGGGGAGGCGGCGCGGGCGCGGCGTTAATCCAGTTTGGTACCTGGCACCTGCACGGCTTTCCCGAGCAACGCTTTGAGCTCGTTCAAAATGGAAACGGGCTGACGGTCGACGCCGTCCAGATGGAGCGTGGCCACGCGAATGGGCGGCTGATATTCAAGCGAGCCGATGAGCACGGGAGAACCCAGGAACCGTTCGATGTCGCTTGCGATCTCGTCGATCGCCTCGGGGCCGAGCTCATCGAAGAGTGCCACGAACATCGGCCCCGTCGAGCGGAACAGGCGGCCCTTGCCGCGCGAACAATCCATGAGGCAGGCGGCGCTTTCGGCGAGCACGCGGTCGCCTGCATCGAATCCAAAGCGGGCATTGACCTCGGCGATATCGTCGACCTTAATGGCAATAAAGCCTGCCTCGTGCGGCACGTGGCGCATCTCTCCAATAGCGTTGACCAGTGCGTGGACATCGCCCAGGCCCGTTACCGAGTCGGTCGTATCCGCTAGGCTTCGGTTGATGATAATGCCCACATACATGCCGGGCTCGGTATCGGTGCCGTCCAAGCGGTAGCCCGTGCAGTCGCAAAGCACGTATTTTCCGGTGGCATCCATTACGCGATACTGCATGTAGTGGAAGTGCCACGTGCCGTTTATCACCATGTCGAGCTCGGCACGTACGTTGTCGCGGTCCTCGGGATGAACGCGGGCGAGCCACATGTCGAGTGAGTTAAAAGGGTGCTGGGAGGGCAGGTCAAAATCGCGCACGGCGTTAACCGACCATTGCGATTCTCCCGTATCGAGATTGAGGATAAACGGATAGCGCGTCTCGGAGCTCATGGAGATCGCTTGGAACACCCGGTCGTTGCAAGGAAGCTGATCGACGATTGGGCGTTGCGGCGCGTCATCGTCTTTCGGTTGCTGCACACGATGCATAAGCTTATAGCGATACATCTTGCGATCGGCATCCATCGTCATCTGGCGACGCGTGTCGCCGGCAAGTGGATCGACGCGCGAGCAGCCAAAGCTAAAGCTGCCGATCATGGGCGCCTTGCCACCTGAGCTCGCCTCGATCAGCCTGGTACGCACCTGCTCCAAGCGCTGCTCGAGTTCAATCTCGTTTGCGGAGGGCGAGATGAGCACAAACTCGTCTCCACCGATACGGAACAGCATCTCATCGTGCTCCATGGTTTCGGAGAGCGTGCGGCAGATGCTCAGAATATAGCGATTGCCTTCGGCGTGGCCAAACCTATCATTGCAATGCTTGAGATGGTCGATGTCAATATAGGCGCAGGTGAAGGGGTCGCCTTTGCGCCAGAGTTGCTCGATGTGACGGTCGAATCCGCTGCGGTTGCCCAAGTTGGTGAGCGGGTCGATATAGGCGTTGCGCTCAAGCAGCTGGCGCTCTTGTTGCAGGATGGCATGCGTCTTTTGCAGTTGCTCACCAACGGCGCGTAGCTCAGTAGGCAGCGCGGCAACATCGAGTTCGGCGGTCGAGATGCCATTCGCAAGTCGCTGAAGATAGGCAATAATCGATTGCTCGCCCATGCGGTACGACTCGTTCATGATGGATAACCTCCTTGGGCGGAACAACGGTTTGTATCATATCCCCAATTCGGCTTGGATTGGGGATATAAGTTAGCTAATGGAGACAAATGCCCCCTTCGGCGGTGGCGTTTTGCGCGCGAGCGTATCAGTTGTTATTGCCACCATCGAGCAATGCCTCAAAATCCTTCGCCGGCATGGGGCGGTAGTAGAGGAAGCCCTGAGCGTAGTGGGCGCCCATTTGTCGTAGCATGTTCGCCTGCTCATTTGTCTCGACGCCTTCGACCACGACGGGCAGATGGAGCGAATGGCCATCTCGAGTATTGATGAAATGATTTGCGTGCTGCGGCCATGATCGCCGTCGACGGGCACAATCTGCCAAATGTACTTGTCGAGCGTCACCATAAAGCCGCTTTCCTCGAGTGCGGGGATATGGGTGCGCATGCTGTGGGCGGCTATTATTCGACAAACGGTAGCGCGGCGATGCGATGTCCGATAAAAATGCGACTGAGACGATATATGTTGACGGGTATACTTGTCCCGGTTTAAAACGCAGGAACGGAGATGGTCGCATGGCACAGCCGGATACGACGCGCACGGTGGGGCTCGCGCTCGAGGGAGGCGGCTACCGCGGTATGTATACGGCGGGCGTGCTCGACGTATGGATGGAGCACGGCTTAACTTGCGACCATATGGTGGGTGTCTCGGCGGGCGCGGCGTTTGGCTACAACTTTAAATCGCGCCAGATCGGCCGCGCCATTCGCTACAACAAGGCCTATTGCGCCGATAAGCGCTATGCGGGTGTAGCAAGCTGGTTGCGAACCGGCGACATGTTCAATGCCGATTTTGCCTATCACGAGGTGCCTATCGAGCGCGATCCCATCGACTTGGAGGCGTATCGCGCCTGCCCCATGCGGTTTACGTGCGTGTGTACCGATATCGAGACGGGCAAGGCCGTCTACCACGACCTGCCCTATGGCGATGAGAGGGATATCGAGTGGATTCGGGCGTCATCGGCGATTCCCGTGGCGACGCGTCCCGTTGCTATTGGCGGGCATAAGTATCTGGATGGTGGCGTGGCTGATTCCATTCCCAGCGCTTGGTTGTTTGCGCAGGGGTATGACCGCAATATCGTGGTACTCACGCAGCCGGCGGGCTTTGTGAAGCAACCCAACAGCGTGATGCCCATGCTGCGGCGCGTGTTCCGTCACTACCCGGAGTTTGTTGCAGCGCTTGAGCATCGGCATGAGGTCTACAATGCCACGCTCGATGACCTGGCACGTCGTGAGGCTGCCGGCGAGGTCTTTGTGGTGCGGCCGAGCGAATCGGTGAAGGTGCCGTCGCTGTGCCGCGAGCCCGATGAGCTCGAGCGCATCTACCAGATCGGCCGTCACGATGCGGAGGCGACCTTGCCGGCACTGGAGGCATATCTGGCAGGGTAGAGGCTGCTGCCGCCATCTCGGCGGAAAGCGCATCCCAGAATGGAGGTCCAAACTGGGATGCGCTTTCCGCTATTGAAGATATGAGGCTGCGAATCGGCTGCTCGGCTTGAGCCTATGCCTGCTGCCAGGTGTCGACGAGCTCCTTGGCCGCGGCGTAGGGGTCATCGGCGCTGCAGACGGCGCTCACCACAAAGAAGCCGTCGACGCCGGTTGCCTTAAGCTGCGGCAAGTCGGCCGTCTTGACGCCGCCGCCCACCACGATGGGCACGGGGCTTGCCGCGTGGAGTGCGGCCAGGTCCTCAAAGCTCTTGGTGATGATAGAGCCATCGGCCGCGCGTCCGCAGTCGCGCTTGGTCTCGGTCTCGTGGAGCGGGCCGATGCCCAGGTAGTCGACCAAGCTCATGTCGGCGGTCTTGACGTATTCGAGCATCTCCTCGCAGCGGGCCGAAAGGCCCACGATGGCGTCGGGGCCCAGCAGCTTGCGACAGACCTCGACGGGAATGTCGCTCTGGCCTACGTGCACGCCGTCGACGGCAATGCCCTGCTCGCGCGCGGCGAGTGCACAGTCCAGACGGTCGTCGATTAACAGGGCGACCTGACCGGTCTTGCCGGCCTGTGCGATTGCCTGCGCGGCGTCGCCGGTCAGCGCAATGATCTCGCGGGCGCTTGCCACCTTGGAGCGCACCTGGATGCAGGTAAAGCCGGCGTCGAGTGCCTGGGCCACCACATCGCCCACGGGGCGCCCGAGCGTGTTTTCGGGGCCGAGCACCAGATAGGCCGAGATATCAAGGTTGTCGCGGATGCTCATCGTGCTTCCTCCTGTTTCTTGATCTGTGCTTCCATGCGCTCGAGCTTGCCGGTCATGGTGTCGGTAAATCCGGGTCGAATATCGGCTTTGAGTACGACTTCGGTGCGGATGCCCTTGCTCGCCAACACAAAGGTTGCGTCACGCACGACCTGCATGACTTCGTCCCAGTCGCCCTCGATCTCGGTGAACATCGAGGTGGTGCGGTTGGGAAGACCGCTCTCGCGAATGACGTGCACGACCTCGGCGACCTCGGCGGATAGCTCATCGCCGGTGCCGCATGGGGCGATGGCCACAGCGACGAGCGTGTTCATGCCGGCATTGGTTGCGGGCTCGGACATGGCTTATGCCTCCTCGAGCTCGAGTCGGTTGTCGGCAATATCCTGGGCGGTTGCGCGGTAGAGCTCGTCGATAAAGGCGACCTTAAAGCTTGCCGGGGCATCGGCGACGGCGGCGGCGCGCGTGCCGGCAACGTTGTAGACGGCGGTGCCGCAGACTGCTGCCGTAAACGGATCGGTAGCACAGGCGTACACGGCCAGCACGCCGCCCTGCGAGCAACCGCAGCCGGTGATCTTGGACATGAGCGGGCTGCCGCCGTGGGATTTGGCCACGGTCGTGCCGTCGGTAATCAGGTCGACTTCGCCCGAGACCACAACGGCGCCGCCGGTGTAGCGAGCGAGCGCCACGGCGGCGCCGCGGGCGGCGTCGACCGTGTCGGTGGTATCGACACCACGTACGCGGCTCAGATCGGCCGACTCGCCCTCAAGACCCCACAGGCCGGAGAGTGCGATGATCTCGGAGGCGTTGCCGCGTACGATGGCGGGCTTGTACTGCTTGAGCTCGTTTACCAGCTGGGTGCGCAGGCTACCGATGCCCAGACCCACCGGATCGAGCACCCAGGGCTTGCCGGCGTCGTGTGCCGCCTTGGCCGCGCGGGGAATCGTCTGCTCGTAGATGGGGAAGAGCGTGCCCATGTTGAGATAGATGGCGCCGCCGCCGGCAACGAGCGCCTCGCCCTCGTCGGGCAGATAGACCATGGCGGCCGAACCGCCCACGGCGAGCTGCGCGTTGGCGACAAAGTCGATCGTCACCGTGTTGGTGATGGAGCCGGCCATCGGATTGGTGGCTCGAATCTCCTCTACGGCCTTGACCATATGTTGCTTAAGCTGTTCCGAATCAATCACTGCACATGCCTCCTTGGCATAGAAAAGGGGCGCTGTGCATAGACAGCGCCCCTGTAAAGGCGGCATGCTCCCTACGCCAGCATTAACTGACAGGTTCAAAGGATTGGGCCCTATGCCCTCTCAGCCTTGTGGTTTGCACCGCCGGCACTCCCGCATCGAATCTGTTGTTCCCTATACTAACGCACCTGCCAAAAAGGGACAGGTTTATTTTGGCAGGTCGTTACAATAGGTAGGACCGATACGAATGGGGGCCTTATGATAAAACTTGTGCTGACCGATATGGACGATACGTTGATTCCAGCCGGGCATGACGGCGCCAGCGACTACGCCATCGAGGGCATTCATGCCATGCAGGCGGCGGGTCTGCACTTTGGCCCGGTTTCGGGTCGCCAGCCGTCTGCGATGGGCTGGATGTTCCGCAATCGCGCCGAGTGCTTTTCGACTGGTGCGTTCTGTAACGGCCAGGTTATGTTTGTCGACGGTCAGGCGATCGCTTCGCGCGCGACCGACAACGATGCCCTGATGCGTCTGGCCGATTACCTCGAGCAAGAGACCGACGATACCTATCTAAAGGTCTACAGCCTGGGTGATGACTTTTGGGATAACGATGCCTATTGCGTGACGAGCGACCCCGAGCGCGTGCGTCGCGCTATGGAGTCGGGTGGCAACGCGTGGCTCAAGGGCGAAGAGGCCCCGTGCCGTCCCGTCGTCGATGACGCGCCGGTGTTCAAGGCGAATATCTGGAGTGCTCGTTCGCGTGAGGAGCTCGCGGAGCTACGCGAGCGCGTTGCCGCTGAGGTGCCGGAACTCTCGCTCGTGTTTCCCAACAATCGTGTGCGCCTGTTCGACATTCTTCCAGCAGGTTGGGACAAGGGTTGCGCTGCGCTGGAGCTGGCGCGCGCTTTGGACCTGACGTCCGACGAGGTGGCCGTATTTGGCGATTCCGATAACGACCTGCCCATGATCGGTGCCGTCCCCAACTCCGTTGCAGTCGCCAATGCCAACGAGGCCGTCACGGCTGCCGCGCGCTGGCATATCGGCGCTGCGGCAGACGATGCGGTTGCCGGGGCTCTGCATCAGATTGCCGCCTGCGCCGCGACGGGGGAGATGCCGTCGTTTATGCGTCAGGCAGATGCGGCGGGTTCGGGTATCGCGGACGTCTAGGGAGGCCATCATGAAGCTTCAACAGCTCAGGTATGTCGTCAAAGTTGCCGAATGCGGCAGCATCACCGAGGCCTCGCGCCGGCTCTTTGTGTCGCAGCCTTCGATTACCGCGTCGATCCGCGATCTCGAAAACGAGATGGGTGTGCACATCTTTGAGCGCACCAACAAGGGTGTCATTGTGTCCGAGGAGGGCGAGACCTTCTTGGGCTACGCGCGCCAGGTGCTCGATCAGGCGGATCTGCTCGAAGGCAAGTACAAGGGCGCGTCCGAGCAGGTGCCGCACTTTAGTGTGAGCTGCCAGCATTATTCCTTTGCCGTTAACGCGTTTGTTGACGTGATCCGCGAGTTCGATGCCGCGCGCTACGACTTTACCCTGCGCGAGGAGCAGACTCACGAGATTATCGAGGACGTCGCGCATATGAAAAGCGAGCTCGGCATCCTGTACTTATCCGAGCACAATCGCGAGGTTATCGAGCGCATGCTGGCGGCCAACGAGCTCGTGTTCGAAGGGCTCTTCTGCGCCACGCCACACGTCTTTGTGTGTGCCGACCATCCGTTGGCGGGTCGCTCGAGTGTGACGCTCGAGGACTTGGAAGACTACCCGTTCCTGTCCTATGAGCAGGGCAGCTACAACTCGTTTTATTATTCCGAGGAACTGACCTCGACGTTTGAGCGTCGCAAGAATATCCGCGTGCGCGATCGCGCGACACTGTTCAACCTGGCTATGGGCCTTAACGGCTACACGGTATGCTCGGGCGTGATCAGTCACGAGCTCAACGGCCCCGGCATCATCTCCATTCCGCTTGATGTAGACGAGTACATGGAGATTGGCATCATCACGCGCAAGAACACGACGCTCACGCGCTACGGCCAAGCCTATATCGACGCGATCCGTCAGCATATCTAGACTGCTGCGTCCTGTACAGGTCAAATCTCTTCATGGCAGTCCCAACTGATATAGGAAGCATCTATATCAAACTGTTATAAACGTATATTTTACGATGGCTATATGAGCGCTCATACTTTGTCCCAGTAAAGCAACCAATGCAAAGGGAGATATCTATGAGTGCTTTAACCACGCTGAACGCGCCGTTTCGCGCCGATATCGTCGGCAGCTTTCTTCGTCCACAGGCCGTAAAGGACGCCCGTGCCGCCTATGCTGCGGGCACACTCGACGCCGCCGGCCTTAAGGCCGTCGAGGATGAGGCCATTCGTGACCTGGTGGACAAGCAAAAGTCCGCTGGCCTGCAGGTGATTACCGATGGCGAGTTTCGCCGCAGTTACTGGCACCTCGACTTTATGTGGGGGCTCAACGGCATTGAACGCCGTACCTCGCGTACGGGCTATATGTTCCACGACGAGGAGACCACAGCCGACACCGCCGTGGTAACCGGCCCCATTAGCGGCGAGAACCATCCGTTCGTCGAGCACTTTAAATTTGTCAAGGCGCTCGAGGGGGAGGGCCAGGTCGCGCGGCAAACCATTCCGGCGCCGATCCAGACGTTCTCCGAAGTCACGCTCGACCGCTGCGACGGCCAGCAGGAGAGCCTGCGCGCTGTCTATAAGACCGATGAGGAACTTGCCGACGCCATCGCAGCCGCTTATCGCACGGTGATCGCCGACCTGTACGCAGCAGGCTGCCGCAACATCCAGTTTGATGACTGCACCTGGGGCATCTACTGCGACACCGATTTTGTCGCCAAAACCGGCATGAGCCCGGTCGACCTGCAAAAGGTAAGCGAGCTGGGCGTGGCGCTCAACAATGCCGCCATCGCGGACAAGCCCGACGATCTGGTCATCAACACGCATGTGTGCCGCGGCAACTACCACTCCACCTATGCCTTCGAGGGCGGCTATGACCCCATCGCGCCGTACCTGTTCGCAAACGAGGATGTCGATGCATTTTACCTGGAGTTCGATACGCCGCGCGCCGGCGGTTTTGAGCCGCTCAAGTACGTTGCCCCGGGCAAGAAGGTCGTGCTGGGCTTGGTAACCACCAAGGCGGCAGAGCTCGAGAACGAGGATGCCATCGTCGAGCGCATCCGTGAAGCCGCAAAGTACGTGCCGCTCGAGAACCTGTATCTGTCGCCTCAGTGCGGCTTTGCCAGCTGCGAGATTGGCAACAAGCTGACCGAGGATGAGCAATGGGCAAAGATCGCGCTGGTCAAGCGCATTGCCGAGCGCGTTTGGAAATAGCGCTAGTGTTTGCAGGTGGCGGCGCGTGCGAGGCATAGTGTATCGCGTACAATGGTTCGGATCGTATCGTTCGGGCAGGTTATCCGATATGCCTGATCGCCCTTCCATTCGAAAGGACATCCCTGTCCCAGTCCTCGACGCCCGCCGTCAGCGATGCCATCTACGACGCATCGTCGCTCGGCCGCCCGCGCATGTTCCTGCTCGGCCTACAGCACCTGTTTGCCATGTTTGGCGCCACCGTGCTGGTGCCCGTGCTCACCGGCCTTTCCGTTTCGGCGACGCTTCTGTTCGCCGGCATCGGCACGCTGCTGTTTCATTTTCTATCGCGCGGTAAGGTGCCCGCGTTTCTGGGCTCGTCGTTTGCCTTTATCGCGGGTTATGCCGCCATTGCACCCAACGGCGAGGCCGAGCTTTTGCCCTACGCCTGCCTGGGCGTTGCCTGCGCTGGCCTGCTCTATCCGGTGCTGGCGGCGCTGTTCCGCGCATTTGGCGCCAAGCGTGTCATGCGCTTCTTTCCGCCGGTGGTGACCGGTCCCATCGTCATTTCCATCGGCCTGATCCTGGCGAGCTCTGCCATTGCCAACTGCCAGACCAACTGGCTTGTTGCCGTTGTCGCTGTGGCCGTGATCGTCATCTGCAACATCTGGGGCCGCGGCATGGTCAAGATCGTGCCGATTTTGCTGGGCGTTGTGGTGAGCTATACTGTCGCGGCGGTGCTGGGCGAGGTTGATTTTTCGGGCGCTGCCGCCGCTCCGTGGGTCGGTCTGCCCATCGTGTGGGACAACACCGTGTTTGCGCTCTTTGGCCCGCAGTTCGATAGCGGTCTTGCCACGACGGCTATCATCACCATCATGCCGCTGGCCTTTGCGACCATGATTGAGCACATTGGCGATATCTCCGCCATTGGCTCTACCTGCGAACGCAATTACATTGCCGATCCCGGTCTGCACCGTACCCTGCTCGGCGATGGCCTGGCGACCATCTTGGCGTCGCTCTTTGGCGCTCCGGCCAACACCACGTATGGCGAGAACACCGGCGTGCTTGCGCTTACGCGTGTGTTCGACCCGCGTGTGATTCGCATTGCCGCCTGCTGCGCCATCGTGCTTTCGTTCTGCCCCAAGTTCGCTGCTGTAATCGCTGCTATGCCGGCGTGCGTTATCGGCGGCGTGTCGCTCGTGCTCTACGGCATGATCAGTGCCGTGGGCGTTCGCAACCTTATCGAAAACCAGGTCGATTTCCAGAACAACCGCAATGTGCTGGTTGCGGCTCTGGTGCTCGTGCTCTCGCTCGGCATTGCCTACAGTACCGCCGGTGCCATCGTGCTGGAGCTGGGCGGCGTGACGATTTCGCTTTCGGGCCTTGCCGTGGGCTCGCTGGTGGGCATTGTGCTCAACGCCATCCTGCCCGGTAATGACTTTGAGTTCGATACTTCCGAGCTTGAGGAGACTACTGAATAGTAGCTGCGTTCAGCCAAATTATAGATGGCGTCCATGCGTATGTACGCGTGGACGCCATTTTTAATGCGTTAGTATCCAGTGGATGCCGCGCGCCATGCGCAGGTCAGTTTGGGCAAAGTGATTGCCGGGGTTGAGCTCCAGCGTTGTTGGGATGTCGCGCTCGATAAACAGCTCTTCCATCGCGCGCGTATCGTCGAGCACGTGCCGCATCATGCGGTTGGGCGTTTTGGTTTCCTTTTTACCGAGCGACAGATAGGCGGCGTCGGGCGTAGCTGTCATCGTGCGCTCGCGCGCGTAGTCGATAAAGCCGGGGAACCACAGCGACCCCGACGCACTCGCCGCGCGCTCAAAGACATCTGTTTGCCAAAGTGCCCACAGTGCAAAAAGACCCGCCAACGAGTAGCCGGCAACGCCGCGCCAGGCGGGCGGTTGCGGGAGCGATGATTCGGCCTGGGGGATTATCTGCTTCAACAACTCGTCAAGAAAACCAGCAGCCTGTCCGCCAAAGGGCTCAGCATCTCGTATAGTTCCGTCACATTCCCAGGGGCTCAGCTCGCGATTCCAATCGAGCCCTCCAATGGCGACAAGGGTGAAGGGTGGGCAGTCGAGCTCTCGGCAGCGCTCGTAGACTTCGCTACCGTCGCCCATGACAACGGGGAGGTAGATGACGGGCGCGCCTTCCGCACACTCTGAATAAACGGTTATCTGCTTATGATGCGCTTCCAAGGCAGGCTTCTCTCGGTGTTGTGATATTGACAGCCTCAATTGTCGCACGCTGGCACGGGGGCAGACGCTAAAAGAAAGGCGCGGAGCCGCTCGATGCGATTCCGCGCCTTGTTGTTTTGTTTTAGCAGACTATGCCGTTACGCCACGAAGAAGTAGACGAGGAAGGCAAGGGCTGCGATCCACATAAGCGGCTTGATCTTGGAGGCCTCGCCCTTAAAGAGCGCGACGATCACGTAGGCGATGAAGCCCAGGCCAATGCCGGCAGAGATGGAGTAGGTGAAGGGCACGCCGGCGACGATCATGAACGCCGGGAAACCCTGCGACACGTCGGACCAGTCGATCTCGGAGGCTTCGCTCATCATGAGGTAGCCGACGTAGACCAGAGCACCGCAGGTGGCGGCGCTGGAAACGATGGTGACGATGGGGGAGAAGAACGCGGCGAGAATGAACAGCACGCCGGTGGTGACGGAGGTGAGGCCCGTGCGGCCACCGTCGGCGGCGCCGGAAGTGGACTCGACGAAGGTGGTGATGGAGGAGACGCCCATGAAACCGCCCACAGCAGCGGCGGCGGAGTCGACGATCAGGATCTCCTTGATATTCTCGACGTTGCCGTCGTCGGTGAGGAACTCGCCCTGCTTGGCCACGGCCATCGCGGTGCCCATGGTGTCGAAGAAGTCACTCATGAGCAGCGAGAACGAGATGACGAGGAGCGTGGGGTCGGTAAGGACCTTGACGATGGCAGGCACGCCGCCGGCGTCGGCGATGGGGCCACCGATGCTCGAGAAATCGAGCGGGGCGATGATACCGGTCGGAGCCTGGGTCACACCTAGGGGGATACCGGCGATGACGGCGACGACGATGCCGATGAGCAGCGAGCCGGGGACGTTGCGGCAGGCGAGGGCGACTGTCACCAGGATGGAGATGATGCCGACGATGAAGGTGGGGGAGGTGATGTCGCCCAGACCGACGAGTGTACCGGCGCCAGCGGTGATAATGCCGGCATCGCACAGGCCAATCATGGCGATGAACAGGCCCAGACCCACCGAGATGGCGTGACGCAGGACAACCGGGATGGCGTCCATGATGGCCTCGCGCAGGCCACAAAGCACAAGCAGCAAGATGACGACGCCCTCAAGGAAGATGACGCTCATGGCCACGTGCCAGTCACCGCCGCAGACGGTGGTGGTGATTCCGGCGATCATCGCGTTGACGCCTAAGCCCGACGCGCAGGCGAGCGGGCGGTTGGCGAAGATGCCCATGCAGATGGTCATGATGCCGGCGCCCAGGCAGGTGGCGCAGGCGAGCGCTCCCGCATCGATGCCGGCGCCCGAGAGCACCGCAGGGTTGACGGCGATGATGTAGGCCATCGCCAGGAATGTTGTCAGTCCAGCGCGAAGCTCGGTCCCGATTGTGGACTTGCGCTCACTGACGTGAAAAAGTTCGTCCATGCATACCCTTTCCTTGTTCGGCCCCGAGTTTAGGCCGATTGACACGAACTCAACTACTATATCGCCTTTGAAAGGTTGATGTTCCTCGCATGTTGATGTTCGGCGCTTTGTAGCAGACGGACGGTATTTTTCGCATGAAAATGTGTGGGTACCGTATACTTAAGCAGTTACAACGACCCCTATGGAGGAACGTATGATTAAAGAGCTCTGCCACGACGAGGCTATTCTGTCCCAGCGTTGCGAGGTCGCGACCGTCGAGGACGAGTCGGTGGCACAGGACCTGATCGATACCATCAAGTCGCTCGACGATGCCGGCTGCCTTGCCGCCAACCAGATCGGCGTCACCAAGAAGGTCTGCGTCTATCTGGACGACGCCGGCGAGCCCCATGTGCTGTACAACCCCCGTCTGGTGTTTGGCCTGGGTGCCAGCAAGATGGAGGAGAGCTGCCTGACGCACGGGGAGGTCACCAAGTCCACGCGCTATATCAAGTGCAAGGTTGCCTTTGACCAGATTGTCGACGGCAAGATGAAGGAGTGCCGCCGCGACTACGCGGGCTTTGAGGCACAGATGATCCAGCATATGATCGATCACTGTCTTGGAAAGTTGGTCTAAGGGGACCAAAGCACCGCACCTTGCCGCTCAATCGTCGCTCGCGTACCTTAAGTACGCTTCGCTCCTCTTTCGTGGCAATCTGCGGCACTTTGACCCCTTAGACGACCTGCGGGGTTAACTTGGTTGAGTTTATCCTGTTTGAATAGTCCGGGCATGACATTGTTGTCATGTCCGGGCTTTTGTGTTTAGCGCCTTTTTGTTTGGAGACAATGAAATTAGCAAGAACGTAAAGCTAGGAGGCGCTATGTGTACGAGTATTCGATTTACCGATAATTCTGGCCACATGTATCTGGGCCGCAATCTCGACTGGAGCTTTGACTACGGCCAACAGGTTCGCGTGATGCCGCGCGGGTTTCACATTCCGTATTCGTTTATCGACGACGCGACAGCGGCGCACGCGGTGATCGGTATGTGCATCGATTACAGGAACTACCCTATGTTCTTCGATTGCGGCAACGATGCGGGCCTCGCCGTGGCGGGTCTCAATTTCCCGGGTTATGCCGAGTATGCCGAGGGCCCTGTCGACGGCAAGACCAATATCGCGGCCTATGAGTTTCCCCTGTGGGTGGCAGCGACGTTCTCGACGGTCGATGAGGTCGAGGCCGCGCTGCGCGACACGGTGATTGTCGCCAAATCTGCCGGAGAGGGGCTGGGCGTGTCACTGCTCCATTGGATTATCGGCGACAGCCAGCGCAGCATCGTGGTCGAGATGATGACTGACGGCCTGCATGTATACGACGATCCGGTCGACACCCTTGCCAATCAGCCGACCTTCCCGTGGCATATGGAAAACCTACGCACCTATATCACCGCCACAAGCGATTTTCCGCAGACGGCGACATGGCGTAGCGCCGAGCTCAAGCCCTATGGAGCCGGTGCCGGCATGCGCGGCATTCCGGGCGATTGCTATTCGCCGAGCCGTTTTGTAAAGGCGGCGTACCTCAATGCCAATTACCCGCAAAAGGAGAGCGAGACCGAAAACGTCGTTCGCATGTTCCGCTCGCTCGAGGGCGTGGTGATGATCGAGGGAGCGTCCAGGATGGGCGATGGCAAGTTCGAGAAGACTATCTACACCGGATGCTTTAGCGCGCGCACGGGCAATTATTACTACGCGATGTATGGGGATCCGTCGATTCGCTACGTGAGCCTGATGGATGCCGAGGGCGCGAGCCCCGATAGACTCGTGGTTCCCGAGCCGCGTCGTTCGTAGCCGATAGCTTTACCGCAATGCAAAGCGGCCCTGCATCTCCCGTGAGGTGCAGGGCCGCTGTCGTTGATTTGTGACGTCGCTAGAAGTTGGCGTCGTTGAGTTGTTCGTTCTCGAGGCCGTCGAGCTGTTGCTGTTCGGGCGTATCGGCGACGCTCTCGAGCAACTCGGTGGGATCGACGTTCATGTCCTTACCGGCTTCGTTGCCGTTGACCAAGTCGTCCGAGAAGATGTCGACTTCCGTTTCCTCGGCCTCTTCGATCTGAACCTCGAGCGGCACCTGGGTGCGCACGAGCTTAACGGCCGGGCGCATGCGGGCAAACAGCGGCACGTACTCGATGATGATGGCCGAGTTCTCGAGACCGTACCAGCGTGCCGGGCTTCCGCAGGCGCGGCGGACGGCGTACTTGATGGCCATCACGCGGTGGTCATTGCGGTTGATGTCCGTTTCGGGGGCAAGCATCTTGCGCAGCATGCAAAAGCGGAAGTCACCCACGTTGCCGCGTGTCTCGTAGATGGAGTAGGTGTGATGTTGCGGCGGCAGCTCGCCCGATGCCATCAAGTCGCCGACGATCTGACGCAGATAAGCGTTGACGCGCTGGTTGACTTTAAAGCCCAGGTCCAGGCGAACGCGGAAGAGGAAGTCCGTGCCAAAGGTCTCGACGGAATACTCGTGCGTATAGGGTTCGTCGGTAACGTGCACGTTAATGAACCAATATGCCTTGGCGCGCTTGGGATGCTTATCCAGGATGGAATAGAGCACGTCGCGGTCGAGCGTGAGCGGGTCGGGGCTGTTGGTGAGAAATACCAGATTGTCGGCGAGCACGGGATAGGTCTCGTCGTTGCGCAGGCGGTTGAGCTGATCGATGTACTTGGAGACGGGCAACAGAATCGTCTGCGTGCGCTCGATGGCGGTGCCACGGCGCCACACGTACATAAGGCCAAACAGCAGTGCGGCCAGGAAGATCATCACATAGCCGCCGTCAAAGAACATGGTGAGGCACGAGGCAAAGAAGCACAGCTCAATGGCACCGAAGAGCAGGGCGAAGACGCAGGCGCCCAGCTTGTGCTTGAGAATGCCAGCGATATAGCTCGTCAAAAGCGTCGTGGTCATGAGCATGGTCACGGTAATGGCGAGGCCGTAGGCGCTCTCCATGCGCTCGGAGTTTTGGAACAGCAGCACGATGAAGATGCAGCCGACCCACATGATGTTGTTGACGAGCGGAATATAGAGCTGGCCCTTGGTGTCGCTGGGGTAGTGGATGCGCAGATGCGGCATAAGGTTGAGGCGCGTGGCCTCGGATACCAGCGAGAACGAGCCGGTGATGAGCGCCTGCGAGGCGATGATGGCCGCTACGGCCGAAAGCACGATGGCAAAGGGGCGCAGGGGTTCGGGAAGCATCATATAAAACGGGTTGACGATATCCATCGCGAGCATCTGGGGGTTGGAGTTATTGGCGAGCAGCCAAGCTCCCTGACCCAGATAGTTGAGGATAAGGGCCGCCTTAACAAACGGCCAGGATGCATAGATGTTGGCCTTGCCAACGTGGCCCATGTCCGAGTAGAGGGCCTCGGCGCCGGTCGTCGACAGGAAGACAAAGCCGAGCACCATGATGCCCGAGTGGTTGATGGGCGAGAACAGGAACATGATGCCGCGGATGGGGTTGAGCGCGCGCAGGATGGACAGGTTGCCGAGCATGTTGAACAGGCCGGCGCCTGCCAGGAACAGGAACCACAACGTCATGAGCGGGCCGAACAGCTTGCCGATCGACGAGGTACCGGCGCGCTGCATGGCAAATAGGCCGCAGATAATGATGATGGTGATGATGATGACGTTGGTCTGGCCGTCGCCAAGCAGCGCCGCGCCGCCGATCATGGCAGGTAGGATCAGCCATGGTGCCACTTTTCGCACCAGGCTAAACAGGGCGAAGATGCCGCCTTCGTTGTGGTTGTCGGCCTTCATGGCGATTACCACGTACTTGACCGTGGTCACGAGTGTCATGGTCCAGATGACGAGCGAAAGCGCGCCCAGGATCATGTCCTCGCTGACGGTACCGATGCCGCCGTTGTTGGCGACGATTGATTTCATGGTGTACATGGGGCTCGTGCCGATGTCGCCATAGACGACGCCGAGCGTTACAAGCAGCATGCCAGCGGAGAGGGGGATGGCTCCGTGCCCGCCTTGACCACGCTGGTCTTGGGGGCTTGCCTCCAGTTTGTTGTGTGCCACGTGGACTCCCTTAGACATCCGGTTATCTGTTTAGGACAGATAATCTTTATGCCGTCTTTATACATACAAGAGCAGTTTGGCACATCAGGTTATTTTAGACAATAATCCTCAGCTGGGGATTATTTATCTACGCAGGTAGCATTTCAAAGCAGGGGCTTTTAAGCACGTACTGTCTGGGCGATGCCAGCCTTGGCGTTTGCGCGTTTGCCGGCGAGTTCGCAAAAAATCGCGCCGCCGATGATAAGCGCGGCGCCCATCAGGCGGACCGGTGTTATGGCTTCGCCCAAAAGGACGGCCGAGAACACGACGGCCGAAAGCGGCTCGAGGTAGCCGACGACCGCGACGGTCTGGACGGGCAGCTTGGCGACGGCACTAAAGTAGAGCAGGCAACCGATGCCGGTGTTGACGACGCCGAGCATGACGACGGCGCGCCAATCAATACTGGCGGCGACGCCGGCGGACAGGAATGAGGGAGCGCCCTGCGTGATGAGCGTGAGGACCAGCGCGGTCACAAAGGCGGCGCTCACCTGGAGCGTGGAGTTCTCGAGGCCTTCGATGTGTGGCGCACCCTTGCTAGCGATGACCATCAGCGCATAGCAAAATGCCGAGGCGATACCGCAGACGATACCCGCAATGGGCATATTGCCGCCTAGACCTTGTGCTGCAATGAGAAAAGCACCGCAGACGACGGCGATAAACCCGGCGATTTTGCCGCCGGTCAGTTTTTCACCAAAGATGAGTGGGGAGAGCGCCATGACAATGATGGGGCCACAGTAGTACAGCAGCGAGGATACGCCGACGCCGATCGTCTGGTAGGCACGGAACAGAAAAATCCAGCTGGCACCCAGCGCGGCTCCCGACAGAAGGAGTGCTGCGGCTTCGCGGGGACGAGATGGCGCCTGCAGTTTATGGCGTTGGGTGATGGCAAGGATAGTGACAAGCGAGAGGGCGCCCAAAAACGTGCGCAGTAGCACGATATCGGAGCTCGGCAGCGCGATGGCAGCGGCGATGATGCCGTTGGAGCCAAACAATAGCAATGCTGCTAAGTACGTAAACAGTCCGTTGTCCATGCGCTTCCGTCCCCTCTATATTCGAGCATGTTCACTATGGGCGAACTGGCAATAGAAGAAAAGCGAATATAATGCATGGCTAACATGACAAAAACTCATGCAAAGGTGGAGGGGTGCCGTGGAAACGAATATTCAAAAGATGCAGGTGCTGCTCGAGACCGTGCGCGCCGGCAGTTTTACGCGCGCCGCCGAGCGCCTGAGCTATTCGCAGTCGGGCGTGAGCCGCATGGTGGCCGATCTCGAGGCCGACTGGGGCTTTAAGGTGCTCGACCGCAGTCGCGAGGGCGTAGTACTTTCTGCCGATGGACGGCAAGTTATGCCTGCGGTTGAGGCGTTATGCGAGGAGTTTGGCCGCCTGCAGCGACGCGTGGATGAGATGCGCGGGCTCATGCGCGGCAAAATCTGCATCGGTACGTTTTCGAGCGTGGCGACCCACGTGCTGCCGCCGGTGATTGCGCGCTTTCGCGCCGATCATCCGGATGTCGATTACGAGCTGCTGATGGGTGATTACTCCGAGATTGAGCAATGGGTGGCGGAAGGCCGCTGCGACCTGGGCTTTATCCCGCGTGAGCCCCGAGAAAACGGCATGGCATCGCGGTCTTTGGTGCGCGACGAGTTGATGGCAGTAGTGCCGGCAGACTCTTTGCTTGCCACGGCGGGGGTCGTCTCTCTTGCCGATTTGGCCAACGAGCAGTTTATTCTGCTAGAACGAGGTACCGATGACGAGATTACGCCGCTGTTCCGTCGGGCGGGGCTGACGGTGCGCTCCAAGCTGTCGACCTGGGATGACTATGCGATTATGGCCATGGTTGAGGACGGCCTGGGCGTGAGCATTCTTCCCGCGCTCATCTTGCGCCGCTGTCAGTTCGATGTTGCCGTGCGCCCACTCGAGGGACATCCTCATCGGCAGATCAACGCCATATATCGAACGGCCGACGTTTCGCTTGCCACTGCTCGATTCCTTGAATACCTCTAAACGCGTGCATGTCATTGTCCGCTTTGGGCAAATCTCGGAGTTCGGTACGTTTTCTTATGAAATTGAACTTCCGAATGAGGTACGGCGTTATACTGCTTGCTAAATTGAACCATGGTTCAATTCGTGTTCTATAAATTGAACTTTGCCAGCAAGGAGGTTCTAGTGGCCCAAGAGACGTTTAGCGATCGCCTGCGACAGGCTATGTCCGATCGCGACGTTCGCCAGTCGGACGTGATCCGCGCATCGGAGATGCTCGGCAAAAAACTCGGCAAGAGTCAGATGAGCCAATATGTGAGCGGCAAGACGATCCCGCGGCGCGATGTGGCTGAGCTGCTCGCCCGTATTTTGGAGGTCGATGTTACCTGGCTGCTTGCCGGCGACGCCGATCAAGGCGAGGCATCATCACCCCGCAACGATTCCAAACCCGAACCCCATCCCTCAGCTCAAATTGCAAGGAGCACCACCATGCGTACTTTTTCTAAATCCACCAAGCTCGATAACGTCCTGTATGACGTGCGCGGTCCCGTCGTCGACGAGGCCGCCCGTATGGAGGACGAGGGCGAGCGCATCCTCAAGCTCAATATCGGCAACCCGGCGCCCTTCGGTTTCCGCACGCCCGATGAGGTCATCAAGGACATGCGCCAGCAGCTGCCCGACTGCGAAGGCTATTCCAACTCGCGTGGCCTGTTCTCCGCGCGCAAGGCGATCATGCAGTATTCGCAGATCAAAGGCCTGCCCAACGTTCAGATGGAGCATATCTACACGGGCAACGGCGTGTCCGAGCTCATTCAGCTTTCGATGAACGCGCTGCTCGACAATGGCGACGAGATTCTGATCCCCAGCCCCGACTATCCGCTCTGGACGGCGTGCGCTACCCTTGCTGGCGGTCATCCCGTACATTATCTGTGCGATGAGCAGGCGGATTGGTATCCCGACCTGGAGGATATGGAGTCCAAGATTACGAGCGCGACCAAAGCCCTCGTCATCATCAACCCCAACAACCCCACGGGCTCTGTCTATCCGCGCGAGGTGCTCGAGGGCATCGTCGAGATTGCACGCAGGCATCAGCTGATGATCTTTGCCGATGAGATCTACGACCGCCTGTGCATGGACGGCTACGAGCACGTCTCGATTGCCTCGCTCGCCCCCGATCTGCCCTGTGTCACCTTTAGCGGTCTGTCCAAGTCGCACATGATCGCGGGCTATCGCATTGGCTGGATGGTGCTTTCGGGCAACCAGCGCTGCATGAGCGACTTCATCATGGGCATCAACATGCTCTCCAACATGCGCCTGTGCTCCAACGTGCCGGCTCAGTCGATCGTCCAGACGGCGCTCGGCGGCCATCAGTCCGTTAACGACTACATCCGTCCCGGCGGCCGTGTCTACGAGCAGCGCAACTTTGTGTATGAGGCGCTCAACAAGATTGACGGCATCTCGGTGGTTAAGCCGCGTGCGGCGTTCTACATCTTCCCCAAGATGGATGTTAAAAAGTTCAACATCACCGATGACGAGCAGTTTGCCCTCGACCTGCTGCACGAGAAGAAGATTCTGATCACGCGCGGCGGCGGCTTTAACTGGGCCGAGCCCGATCACTTCCGCATCGTGTACCTGCCACGCATGGAAGTACTCAAAGAGTCCCTCGAAGACCTCGCCGACTTCTTTGACCATTACCGCCAGGCGTAACGGCAAAGGTAGCCTGTAATGAAACGGTCGGCCCGCAACGGATGCGGGCCGACCGTTTTCTGTCTAAGCCCGTGCTGTTAGCGCTTGTCTCGTTGAGCGGGCGAGGTTCGCGTGTGAGCGGTAAGTTCTATTCCAAAATGGAATACAGTGGGCTTAAGCTGGAATTGATGTCCGGGTACCTGCTTTTCTAGAATGTTTTCAACAAGATGAAAGGCGGTTCCAACCAATGATTATCGATGCAAATTCCTACTGGTTCGACGAGCACATCTTTCATGACGAGACGCTCTGCGAACAGTTTTTGGCCGAGGTACCCCGCGCCTATGACACCGAAGGCTATCTGACCATGAATTCCGCCGGCAAACGACAGATCGTGATCGAGATGCCCGCCGGTTCTCCGGGTCTTAACTACATTGAGGGCGACTACACCCTCGAGAAGCGCTTGGCCGATATGGATGAGGCGGGGGTCGACAAGGCGATCCTCAAGCTCCCCGGCTGCCACGAGTGGATGTCGCTCGAGATGTGCCGGCGTTTCAACGACGGTATGGCTGCTGACGCGAAGGCGTCAAATGGCCGTCTGATTCCGCTTGTCGCCGTGCCGCCCTTTGGCACCAAAGCGAATTTGGAGGAGCTCGACCGCAGGCTCGACGATGGTTTTGCGGGCGTGCAGCTCTGCGCTCACTACGGCAAGCGCTATCTCGACGACCAGGTCTTCTCGAGCTTTTTCGAGCACCTGAACGAACGCCATGTCACCGTTTACGTGCACCATGTTCCCGTGCCGGTCGAGAACGAGTCGCTTCTCGCGTACGACAACCTTCGCCGCTCTTATGGCCGCTGCGTCGACCAAACTACGGCGATCGGCCGAGAGATCTTTGGTGATTTCTTTGAGCGCTATCCCAATATCAAGATGGTCCACTCCATGCTCGGCGGCGCATACTTTGCGTTCAAGGAGATGCTGCTGCCTCATGGTCCCAAGCGCCCTGATGCTTCTGGCCGTTTTCAGGTCGATACCGAGACCGTTTCTAGGCACCTCGAGAACAACATCTATTTCGACATGTCCCATGCCCAGCCTTGGGGCAAGACACTCCTCGCCTGCGCGGTTGACGTGCTGGGTGCAGACCATATTGTTTTTGGCACGAGCTATCCCGTCAAACGCGAGTGGCTCACCGAGGGTGTCGCCTGCGTTCGCGCTGCAAATCTGAGCGATACAGACAGCGACCTTGTGCTTGGCGGTACGGCGCAGCAACTGTACGGTGTCGAGTGAGCGGCAATCAGAGGGGAGTATCTGCCATGGGCGAAGGAGAGATGAGGGCTGGGGCCGCTCGTGTGGCCATCGATCTTGGGGACGTGTTGCCGTTCGACGGTTTCGACGAACTCCGTCATGAGGTCTTCGCCCGTGCCCTTATCATCGAGGGGACGGGGCGACGCGCCTGCGTCCTTTCGCTTGAGGTCACCTCGATCGCTCCGGCTCTACTCGCCGATCTGCGTGAGGTTGTTGAGGATGCCGCCAATTGCAGCGGTGCTTATTCTTGGGTGGTTCCTACCCACACGTTTTCCATGCCTCACGTCCGCACTTCCGGGCATCTTGCCGACGATGCTACCCGCAATTGCAACGAGCGCTATCGCGCAGCGCTCGTCGCTGCCGCCCGCACGGCTGTCGAGCGCGCTGTTGCGGGCATTCACTCTGCCACGCTCGCCACTGTGGAGGGCGAATGCCCCGTGAACGTTAATCGCGACATTGAGACGCCTGCCGGCTGGTGGTTGGGCTCGAATCCCAGGGGGTTTGCCGACCACACGATGCCCGTACTCGCCATAAGGGATGCCGGGGGCGAGTATGTTGCCGTGCTCGCGACGGCGGACGTTCAGTCCTCCGTGCTCGACGGGTCGCGCGACTCCGAGGGGAGGCGCATGGCGAGCGGAGACCTCTTTGGTTTTGCCGCCATGTCACTCGAGCGCGAGCTGGGCGGCGTTGCCCTGTTGCTGCCAGGCGCCGCGGGCGACCAAGGTCCGGCGGAGCGCGCCATGAACGTCATGTTCGATGCGGCCGGCGTTAAGCAGACGGTCGATGCCCATGAGGACGGATACCGCATGCTGCACCAGCAGGGGCAGGCCTTGGGCAATGCTTTGATCGAAGCCGCTCGCATGGCGCGTGAGGATGACGCTACCGGCATCGATGCCCGCACGGTCGACGTTCTCCTGCCCGCTCAGACACGCGCCGATTTTCACTCTTTGGCTCCGCACCGAACGTATGAGTTTCATGCCGCTGGCGAGCAGCGCACGAGGGTCTATCTGCTCCGGCTGGGAAACGTCGAGCTTGTCGGCGTACAACCCGAGGTCTCGAGTGCATTCGGCGCCACTGTGCGCGCCGCCCGGTCCGGCTCTGTGTTCTTTGCCACGCTCGTCAACGGCGGACAGAAGTACCTACCGGCTCCCGACGCGTACGAAAAAATCACCTATGAGGCTATGAACTCAGGTTTTGCCGCCGGATCCCATGAGCGCCTCGTCGAAATCATCATTGCCGCCTTGAATGCGGCGTGACACAGAAGGAGAACGTGCATGAACATTGGACACGCGCGCCGCAAAATTACCCCACAGGGCGACATCTACCTGATTGGCTACCGCAATCTTCCCAACCGTCTTGAACCTGCGACGGGCGTCCATGATGACGTCTTCGCCAACGCCATCCTCTTCCAGCAAGGCGAACGTGAAGTGTTTCTTTTTAATGCCGATGTCCTCGAGTTCGAGGAAAGCATGGCCGAGGAAGTCAAGACAATGCTCGCCGAGCGCTATGGAATCGACCGTGACTGCGTTTTGCTCTCGGCGACGCACGACCATACTTCAATCGTCGCTTACCACCGCAGCTGGTGGACGGGAAAATTCGACGAGAACTACTACCGCTGGTTCCTCGATACCATTTGCCAATGCTTTGAGGAGTGCCGCGCCAACGCACAGCCCGCGATTTGTCGCTTGGGCAAGCAGGTCATCACCGGTTTCTACGACAACCGCATCATCCCAGGTGAACTCGCCGACAATGAGGTCATTGTCGTATCGTTCTTCGATACCGAAGGCAAGCCATTTGCGGGCTTTGTGAACTGGGCGGTGCATTCCGCTTGCGTCGGACCCGACTGCACGGAGCTCACGAGCGAACTCGCCGGTCTTACCGGCAAAAAGCTCGCTCAGAGTCTTGGTTACTATCCGGCCATGGTCGTCGGTGCTGCTGGCGACTGTAGCGACCGCAATTTTCGCCAGGGACGCGGCATTCCCGAGGTCGAGCGCGTTTCGACCGGTCTTGCCGAGGCGATTTCCCAGATCAAGCTCGATCGCGAGGTCGTTCTCGACCGCATCGAGCCTCAGACGTTCTATCACACCGTTGCCCATGACGACTTTTCGCTCACGCTTAAGTGTGCCGTCATCAGTTTGGGCGGCCTGCATCTCTTTGTGTTCCCGAGTGAGCTCGGCAGCGACCTGGGTATTCGCATGAAGCGCGAATGCCCGGTCGAGGGAATAGTTTGCGGTTACACCAACGGCTATTTCGAGTATTTCCTTCCGGCACGCGAGTACGGCCTCTCCTTTGAGACCGAGCGTACTCAGATTCCCCAGGGCGAACCGGAACGTCTGTGTGACAAGTTCTGCCAGACGACGAGACTTCTCGGCGCAGCAGATTCGCGTCTGTAGACCTGATTGCGTGACATGGGCCAATGAGGCTCCCTGCCATGTGATCGGCATCTTCCATCTTCTCTGCCGTTTCCCATCCCGGGCGTACGTGCGTCCGCGGATTACAAAGGGGGAAGCGGGTTCCTTGCCCTCCCACGTCGACTACGGAGGCCTGAAATCGATGCTATACCCCGCTCAGAAAAAGGAGAATTCCATGAAATACCAGAAGCTTTGCGATGAAATCATCACAAAGGTCGGTGGTCGAGACAATGTGTTAGACGTGAGCCACTGCATTACGCGTCTCCGCTTCCACCTCAAGGATGAATCACTTGCCCAGACCAATGAACTTAAGGCGACGAAGGGCGTCGTTGACGTCATCCAGGCTGGCGGACAGTATCAGGTCGTGATTGGTGCCACTGTCGAGGCTGTCTACAACGACCTTGTTCAGATTGGCGGGTTCGACACCAAGCCCGCGCTCGATATCGATGAGGGCGACAATGTCAAGAAGGGCGATCCGTTCTCGCGCCTGCTCGCCATCATTTCCGAGATTCTGCAGCCGGTTCTTGGCGTGCTTATGGCCGGTGGCTTTATCAAGTCGATGCTCGCGCTCTGCACGGTTGCCGGTTGGCTTGCCAAGGACAGCAATACCTATGTGACGCTCTCGGCAATCGGAGATTCGGTCTTCTATTACTTTCCGCTAATCATTGGCTGGACGTCGGCCAAGAAGTTCGGACTTAAGCCCGTTATGGGAATGGCGCTCGGTGGTATCCTCGTCTACCCGACGCTCGTTGGCCTTATGGGCGGAGATCCGCTCTACACGCTCGGCGCCGGCACGGTCTTCGAGTCCAATGTCTACGGTGATATTTTTGGCATCCCGCTGATCATGCAGAATTACTCATCGACGATTCTGCCTGCGATCTTTATCGTCTGGATTGCCTCCAAGGTACACAAGGCCCTTTCTAACGCGCTGCCCGCGCTTGTGAGCTCGTTCTTCTCCAACATCCTGACGCTCCTCATTTGCGGCATCCTTGGCCTGCTTGTGGTCGGTCCGGTCATGACGGTCCTCTCCAACATCGTTGCCCAGATCATTCTGATGCTCATCAACTTCCAACCCGCCATCGCCGGCTTCGTCATCGGCACGTTCTGGAGCCTGCTCGTCATGTTCGGCCTGCACTGGGGTATCATCCCGCTGTGGTTCCTCGATGTCGCAACCTACGGCTATGACCTCATTAACCCGCTCGTGTATGCAGGCGGTTGTGCCATCGCCGGCGCTGTGCTTGGCATGATCATCCGAACCAAGGACTCCGAGGAAAATGCTGCCGTCAACATTCCCGCCCTTGTCTCTTCGATTTTCGGTGTCAACGAGCCTGCGCTTTACGCCATCTTGCTGCCGCGTAAGCGCCTTATGTGGGCAACCTTTATTTCCGCTGGTGTAGGCGGCGCCATTGCCGGCCTCATGGGTGCCAAGCTCTATGCCTTCGGCGCCTCCGGCCCGCTCGGTTTCCCGAGCTTTATTAACCCTGCCGGCATCGACACGGGCTTTATCGGCCTTGTCATCTCCGGTGTGGTCGCTTTCGTTCTGGCTCTTGTCGCCGCTATGGTGATCGGTACCAAGAAGGACGAGGGCGGTAAGGCACTCAACATCTCGGTGGACTAGTCTTTCTGCGCACTTTAACTAAATATGCCTCGGACGGCGACGTGCCGCCCGAGGCATATTTGTATTATGTGCCGTTGTCAGCGTGTTTGCGGACACAGGTCTGCGGTTGTGGAGCAGCGGGGATTATGACGGTCGTGCCGCGGTGGAAGATGTACGGTCGCCCTGCAGGAGCTGACGGTAGGGGAGGAAGCCGATGAACGAGACGACCGCCTGCGAGTGCGCGGCGTTCCGCTTGAGGTAGAGCCTGACCTCGGAGGTCGTCGCGGGCTCAAGCGGCACCAGGGCTACCTTTCCGCTGGCAAGCGATTCCGCCGGCTTGCGCATGAGGAATGAGACGCCGGCGCCGCGCGCGACAAGGGAGATGATGTTCTCGGCTCGTTTGCCGGTGAACGTAACACGTGGGCCAAATTCAGCTTCGCGACAAAGGGAAAGGACGAGCTCGCTTACGAACGAGCCTTGGGGAAGCATGAGGAAATTCTCGTCGATAAGGTCGTCTATCTCAACGGCGTCACGTTCGGCGAGCAGATGGTCGAGCGGAAGGACGGCCACGAGCCGGTCGGTCGTAAAGGGAATCTTTTTGAACTCCGGCTCGATGGCGCCGCCGTCACGGATGAAGGCCAGGTCAATGTCCTCGTGCAGGAGCATGCGCTTGAGTGTGTCGCCCTCGCCCTCGATGAGCTCGACAGAATATGAGGGGTTCGCCTGCTGAAAATCGATGACGGCGTCCGTGATCCCATAAGGGGCCATAATGGGGATAGAACCGACGGTGAGGTGCTCGAGCGGCTCACCTGCGCCTATTTGAATGGCGGCAAGATGGCGGTGCTGAAGCGTCGCAATTTTTTGCGCATAGGGGAGGAGCGCTTCACCTTGCGCGGTGAGTGTTACGTGGCGCTGGCTTCGATCGATGAGCTTGCAGCCGAGTTCGTGCTCCATTGCCATGATGTGCTTGGAGAGGGTTGATTGCGACATGAAAAGCAGTTCCGCCGCATCAAGAAACGTGCGTGACTGCGCTAAGATGGCGAATTCGCCAAAGCGGCTGATATCCATAGGGAGGCCTCCGGTACCCTCATTTTGGCAGGTGGCCTAAACCACGACGCCATTGCAGTGGTCGATTTCGTGCTGGATGATCTCGGCGGTGTAGCCCGAGAAGTTTTTGATGCGGTGGACGAAGTTCTCGTCCAAATACTCAACCTTAATGCGGCGATAGCGGGTACAGGGACGCTCGCCGATCAGCGAGAGACATCCTTCGCTCGTCTGATAGGCATTGACCTGCTCAAGAATTTGAGGGTTGTACATCAGGAGTGTCCTGTTGCCGTCCTTTACGCAGATGATGCGTTTGCGCACGCCGATCATGTTGGCGGCGAGGCCCACGCACTCGCGCTCATGCTCGTGGAGCGTATCCAGGAGATCCTGCCCGGTCGCGGCATCGTCGGGTCCCGCGTCTTCGGAAGGCAGACGCAAAAAGAACTCGGATTTCATGATGGGCTTAATCATGGCGGGCTCCTCATGTCTTATGCTTTCGTGGACTTTTAATAATAGCGCGGAAGGAAAGCTGTGCGTCCGCGTTACAATCTTTCGACGTTGGACCATGTTGTCAGACTCGTCGAGTACGGCGTCTGGCGTAAGTCTAGGGCTCATTTTTCGCCCTGGACTGTTCCTCTGGGGCGATGCGACTGTCGTTCCAAGAGGAAGGAAATGCATGGGGAGCAAATCTCAGCAACAAGTTCAAGTAGCGCCATCGGCCACTGCGGCGATTCTCGTCGTAATGTATATTGCAGCCTTTGTTGCCGCGTTTAACGAGAACATCATTAACGTGGCGTTGCACGACATTATGGCGGCCTTTTCGGTGAGTGCCACCACGGCGCAGTGGCTCGTTTCGGGCTACATGATCGTGACGTCGATCTTTACGGCCATCATGGCCTTCCTGTCCGGCCGTTTCTCGACGCGCAAGCTGCTGTTTTTCGCATGCGGATGCATGGTCGCCGGCGAAGTCCTGTGCCTGTTCGCTCCGTCATTTAGCGTTTTGCTGCCAAGCCGTATTTTGCAGGCTGCGGGATCGGGCATCTTGTTCCCGCTCATGATGAACGTGGTGCTGTCTTGCGCTCCGCGCGAGAAGCTCGGTCTGTATCTGAGTCTGGGTGGTGCCTGCATTACGCTAGGGCCGGCGTTTGGACCCGTGATTAGCGGTCTTATGTGCACGTTGTTTGGCTGGAGGGCGGTGTTCGTAGTGCCGCTGGTGGGCGGCATTTTGGTCGCTGCGGCGGGCGTAAAGCATGTTCAGAATGTCGGAGAGCGCTCGAACACCACGCTTGATATTCTGTCGGTTGTTTTGCTCGCCGCCGGCATTACGGCATTTGTGTATTCCGTAGGCGAGTTTTCGACCAATCTAATTGCCAGTATCGTGGCACTTTTCGCCGCTATTGTGCTGCTCGGTCTGTTTGCGGCCCGTCAGCTCAAGCTCGAGCATCCGGTGCTTAACGTGCGTCCCATGGCGAGCGTTCGTTTTTGGCCTGCGTGCCTGCTTGTGGTGGTGTCGATGATGACGACGTTCTCGATGAGCGTTTTGTTGCCGCTCTATTTTGAGGGCGCATACGGCATGACCGCACTTGTTGCGGGCTTGCTCATTTTGCCGGCGATTGTCTGCAACGCCGTGACCTCGATTGTGGGCGGACGCGTGATGGACGCCCGTGGCGCATGGCCGCTGCTGCCGGTCGGCTTTGCCCTGATTGCCGTGGGGCAGACTGCCATCTCGATGACGGCGACAAGCATGAACATCGGCGTTGTCGTGGCGCTGACCGTTGTGGTGTATGCCGGAGTCGGTTTGGTGCTGAGCCCCTCGCAAACGGCCGGCTTGGAGACGCTGCCTGTTGCTGAGCATCCTCACGGAACGGCACTGCTCAACACGTGGAACATGATTGCCGCATCGTTTGGCCCGTCGCTGTTTATCGGCCTGCTCTCGAGTTCTGCGACGACTGTCGGTGCGGCTGGCGTTGCGACCGACGTCGCCCAGGCGATTGAATTTGCAGCTGCCGTGCGTGTGGCGGCTGTAATTGCCGTGGTCGGGTTCGCGACGTCGCTGGTGTACGCTCGTCGCGAGTCGCACATGTCGCATTAATGTGTGCACATAGATTCTGCAGCTAGATTGGCGGGCAAGACCATAAACTAATGGACGTTTTGCCGAGAGGCATGAATGTTTAAAGCGCAAAGAGTGCGCGACGGGCCCCGCGAATGGGGCGATGATGCCCGAGAGGGCCAAGAAGGAGTCTCATGTCCGAGAACGAAGAGATCATGAACGAGACCGAGAACGAGACCATGGCTGCCGAGGTAGAGGCAGTCGAGACCGTGGAGACCGAAGCTGCCGAGGTTGAGGCTGCTGACGAGGTTTCCGCCGAGGAGGAGGCCGAGGTTGTCGAGGCCGCCGTTGATTACGATGACGAAGAGCTGATGGACAAGATGCAGAAGGCCGCCCGCCTGCTGCGTAGCCGTCGCTTTGCTATTTCCAAGGAGGAGGAGGCCAAGGCCGAGCGCATGGCGAACATCGAGCGCGCCATCAAGCTTCTTGACCTCAAGCCCAAGATGGAGCAGAAGGAAATGTCCGACCTGCTGGGCATGCGCCTTCGTGAGCTCGATGGCCTGATGGCCGAGGCCGAGGCTGCCGATCTGGTCGGCCGCATCGACGACGCCGAGGGCGATATGCGCAAGATCGTTGTCTTCGCTGCCGAGGATGCCGCCGAGGGCCTGGTCGAGCTTGCCAACAAGAAGGAGAAGCTCCTGCCCGAGCTTTCTTACGAGGAGGCCACCGAGCTGATGGCCGCTCTCGATAAGGTTATCGCTCCGCTCGTCGCCATGGGCCTGGACGAGGACCGCGGTCCTCGCGGCGGCCGTGACGACCGTGGTGGCCGTGGCGGCGACCGTGGCGGCCGCGGCGGCTTTGGCGACCGTGGCGGTCGCGGCGGCGACCGTGGTGGCCGCGGCGGCTTTGGTGACCGTGGCGGCGACCGTGGCGGTCGCGGCGGCTTTGGCGGCAACCGTGGTGGCTATGGCGACCGCGGCGGCAACCGTGGCGGCTTTAGCGGCAACCGTGGCGGCTTTAGCGGCAACCGTGGTAACGACCGCGGCGGTCGCGGTGGCGACCGTGGCGGCCGCAACGGCGGCGGCTTCCGCGGTAACCGTTTTTAGTTACGGCGTTTTACCAAACGCCGTAACGGGCCGACGCTGCGCGGGCCGCATTTGGACAATCTGACGTTCAACTTCAAGGGCGCGACCAGAAGGTCAGCGCCCTTTCGTTTCACGTCACCTTGCCTCAAATGCGACCCGCTCGCTGTCCGTCCTCTGCCTGCGGCGTTGTCTTGCCCCGGATGCGGCAGTTAGGGACGTTCCTTTTCTGCCGGCAGCTTGGGACACTCCTTGTAGTCATTGGGGACGTTCTTAAACGACTACATAGAACAAGAGTGGATGATCTCCCGGTTTGAGCCTGCATTCAAGCTCAAAGTGGGAGATCATCCACTCTCGTTTCGTTTGTTGATTTCGATGCCTACATTTGTAGGAACAGTTCGTGGAGGCGGGTATCGTCGTCGAGCTCGGGGTGGAAGGTTACGCCGAGCTGGTTGCCCTGACGGGCGGCGACAATACGACCGTCGACTTTCGCTAAGGCCTTGGCGTCGCCGTGGACCTCGACGATGCGGGGCGCGCGGATAAACGTCAGCGGCACTTCACCGTCGATGCCGGCTATTTGCCCCTTGGTTCGAAAGCTGCCGAGCTGCCTGCCGTAGGCATTGCGCTCGACAAGTACATCCATGGTTTCCAGACGCGGCGTGCCCTTATCGTCATGGGCGGCAAGGTCGTGAGCCAGTAGAATCAGGCCGGCGCAGGTGCCCAGGACGGGCATACCTTCAGCGATACGGGCACGAAGCTCCTCGAGCATGCCCAACTCATCAAGCAGCTTCCCTTGAACGGTAGACTCGCCGCCGGGAAGTACCAGACGGTCAAAGTCCTGCTTCAAATCAGCCGCCTGCCTCAGCTCAATACAGTGTGCGCCAAGCTCGAATAGTCTTGCCTCGTGCTCGGCAAATGCGCCTTGGACCGCCAGCACGGCGACCGTTTGGTCTGCATAATCGCTCATGTGCGATCCTTTCTGCCGGACTAGCGTCCGCGCTCCTCCATGATGATTTCGATCTCGTCGGCGTTGATGCCCACCATGGCCTCGCCCAGGTCCTCCGAAAGCTCGGCGATGAGCTTGGCATCGGTGAAGTTTGCCACGGCCTTGACGATGGCGGCGGCGCGCTTGGCGGGGTCGCCGCTCTTAAAGATGCCCGAGCCGACAAAGACGCCCTCGGCGCCCAGTTGCATCATCAGCGCGGCGTCGGCAGGGGTCGCTACGCCGCCGGCGGCAAAGTTCACAACGGGAAGCTTGCCCGTGGCATGGACCTCGCGCACCAGCTCGACCGGAACCTGCAGTTGCTTGGCTGCCTCAAAGAGCTCATCATCGCGCAGGGCAACAACGTCGCGGATTTGCTTTTGGATCTTGCGCATGTGGCGCACGGCCTGGACCACGTCGCCCGTGCCCGGCTCGCCCTTGGTGCGAATCATCGTGGCGCCCTCGGCAACACGGCGCAGCGCCTCGCCCAGATCGCGGGCGCCGCAGACAAACGGGACGTCAAACTGGGTCTTGTCGATGTGATAGACGTCATCGGCAGGGGAGAGAACCTCGGACTCGTCGATGTAATCGATCTCGATAGCCTGCAGGACCTGCGCCTCGACAATGTGACCGATGCGGCACTTGGCCATAACAGGGATGGAGACGGCCTCTTGGATGCCCTTGATCATCTTGGGGTCGCTCATGCGCGAGACGCCGCCTGCGGCACGGATGTCGGCCGGGATGCGCTCGAGTGCCATGACGGCGCAGGCGCCTGCCTCCTCGGCGATGCGTGCCTGCTCGGGCGTGGTGACGTCCATGATGACGCCGCCCTTGAGCATCTGCGCGAGTTCGCGATTGAGTTTGACGCGATCGGCCTTGCTGGTCTGTTCTGCCATGGTTGCTCCCTTGGTTGGCATGTGCATTGCTTGACGGAACATCCTATCGGGGAGCTGGGTATGGCAAAATACTCAGTTTTCGAGATAATAATAATGTCAGCCTAATACCAGATTGAACAGCTCGATAAGGTCAGGTGGCAAACTCATGCTTGACTACAATTTGGAAAAACGCGGCGAAGCATCGCTTTATGAGTATGTTTACCAGCAAATTCGAGATGATATTGTTGCTGGACGTATTGTGGCGGGGGAGCATCTTCCGTCTAAGCGCGCCTTTGCCAGTCATCTGGGAATCAGTGTCATTACCATCGAGAATGCATATAGCCAGTTACTTGCCGAGGGCTATATTTGCTCAATGCCGCGTCGTGGCTACTACGCTTGCAAGCTTCCGGATGCACCGGTTTTGCCTTTGGCTTCGCAGGGCATCGACCGAGATACCGTCTCTGTGGGCCTCAGCGCGCATGATGTCAACGGACAGGTCGAGCTGTTCGATGCACTTTCTCCTTCCGCTTTGGAGGCGGCGCGGCTTTGGCAAAGCGCACTACGGGCGACGCTGGCATCCGAAGATGAGCGCGAAATCTTTTCGCCCGCACCGGCGCAGGGCACCGCTCGGCTGCGACGCGCAATTGCTCACCATCTGCGTGGGACAAGGGGCATGAATGTCGACCCCAACAACATTGTTATCGGTGCAGGCGCCCAGCTGCTCGATACCATGTTGGTTCAGTTGCTTGGCGCTGACAAGGTGTATGCTGTTGAGGACCCGGGCTATTTGCGTCTGACGCGCATCTATCAGGCTATGGGCTGCCAAGTACGACATATCCCGTTGGATGACGACGGCGTGGACCTGAGCGCTCTGCAGAAAACTGGGACCGATGTCCTTCACCTTATGCCGTCCCATCAGTATCCCACCGGTCTTGTGACGAGCATTGCGCGTCGCTATGCGCTGCTGAGCTGGGCCGCCGAGCGACCAGGTCGGTACCTCATCGAAGATGACTTTGATTGTGAGTTTCGCCTTGCCGGCAAGCCAATTCCCGCGCTCGCGTCGATCGATGCCTCCCAGTCGGTTATCTACACCAACACGTTTTCGAAGAGCCTGTCATCGGCGTTGCGTCTAGCGTACATGGTGCTGCCCGATGAGCTAATGGAGCGGTTTAGGCGCAACCTTGGTTTTTACGCCTCGTCGGTGAGTTCTGTTGACCAGGTCGCTTTGGCTCGTTTGCTGGAATCGGGTGATTACGAGCGACATGTGAACCGCGTGCGCGTTCGTGCTCGCGAGGCGCGTGATGGCCTGGCGGCGCTTGTACGGAAGGCATTTCCGGCAGGGGAAGTCTCGATCGAACACGCAGACGCGGGCCTTTACTGCACCGTGGTTGCGGAGCGTGGAACGGGCGGAAGCACTATTGCACGGGCCCTCACGCGCTCGAGCATCCCTTTTATCGATATCGGTGACTGTTTTTGGTGTGCCGATGGCGCATCTGCCCCTGAAAACTCAAGTCAAATTCTTGTTCAGTATGACGATTTGAGTCCAAAAGCGCTAAATACCTTGGAATCGCAGCTAATGGGAGCGCTCTGCAATCTAAGTGAGTAGGCATTTGGAACTTTGGCGACCAGGCAGTTTTGTAACAAGCTATCTACCTGCGGTTTTGAAAAGCAGGATGACCGGGCTGCTCGGAATGTTCAAAAAAGTCTACTCACTTGCCGCGTAAAGCTTCTGCATGAGAAAAAAATGGGGTTTTCAACAGGGCTTCGTCCAGCTCTCGACAAGCTTTTGGCCAGTTGGGGAGGGCTGTTGAAAACTTGGCAGTCCGTTCGGCGCCATTTTTGGTGCGTTCGCGCCAATGCGTGACTGACTGGGTTGAAATTCGTGTTCTCCTGTGCCTATGAAGGATCTACTTTGTGACATATCGGCTTTTAGGTACTGGCGTTTGCCTCCTCAAGTCCGCGCTTTGTGTCCGCCGCTTCCACGACCGGAAGAAGACCGGCAGCGATATGATCTCGCCCGCAACCCGACGGCTGCGGTCGCGCTCGGTTTTCCGTTGCATACATTGGTTCGGACGAGAAACAAACGGACTTGTCCTGCCAGCATTAGACAGCGGCTGTTTCTTGGTGAGCTCCCCAGGGAATCCGTGCTGGAAACGGAGCATGGATTTTTGATTACGTCTCCTCTACTGACGGCATTCATCATGTCACGGCATCTGACGGATCTTCAGCTTCTTTTGGTATTGGCGGAGATGTGCGGCTTGTTTGCGGTGTGTGCCCTGCCGGCGTTACTTGAGACGGAGCTTTCGCGTGCAATTGATTCGGGTGCGATTTCGACAACGTTCGGTTGGGCGCGCTGCCCGTCCGAGGACGGCACCGCCTCAAATTTATGGCGTCGAGACGCTTTGGTTTTGGGCGGAGACCTTGACCGTTTTTGTTCAGATGTTTGTGGGATGCGTTACGGCAATAGATTTATGGCGGTATCGCAACTCGTTCCATTGGGTGCCGCGTCGCCTTTTGAGGTCGAGGCGTATTTGCTACTTGCACTGCCGCGATCCCTGGGAGGCGAAGGTTTTTGCGGCATAGAGCTTAATGTTGAAGTGATGCTAAACACAAGTGCTCGAGCGATTGTGGGAAAGTCCCGTGTATATATCGACCTACTTCTTTCTTCACCGGACGGTAGGCGACAGGTGGCCATTGAATGTCAGGGAAAGGCCTCGCACGGACGCGCAGGGAATGGCTTGCGTGACGCTGACCGCATGACGGCCCTTCAGGCCATGGGCTACGATGTACTTCTCCTGACACACAGACAGATATCCGATGAGGGTAGATTCCGCGCGATCGTTAAGACCGTATGCAGGATGCTCGATGCTGAATATCGCGATAAAAGCTCAGATGAGCAAAGGGCTGAGACATTACTTCGGTCTGAACTATTCGTTGACTGGACAAAATTGGGAGTAATTGACGGAAAGATGCCCGTTAGACACAAAACAGTTCGATCGTGGACGGCTGCGGTTCTAAGTGAGTAGACTTTTGGCTTGATGGCGACCAGGCCGTTTTGAAACAAGTCATTTCCCTGCGACTTTATAAAGCAATACGGATGGTCTGCTCGGCAGGTAGCGCGCAGAGATGTGGTGTAAGAGGCGGGGCATGCCCCGCCTCTTCTCTTTCTTGAAAGGGAGGGGACACCGCCTAGAATTCGTCGTTGGAGTAATGAAGGT